>NZ_CAWNHY010000022.1:0-46348 GCF_963874335.1 Vibrio sp. V10_P2A27P122
ACTTTATGCTTATTATTTAGATATACTACTGCTCCTCTGCGGTAGCATACAAACATAACAAATCGCAGATCGATATGCGTCACGCATATAATCCTAGGTGATAAACGGCTTTTTAAGGTGACACAACCCACTTCGTCAATAGAACGGTGGGTGTTGCTAAAACTCATTCATGATTGATGCCATCAGAAGCACAACACGAGTTTGAGCAAGTTGTTTTTGAGTTTATTAACCATTTGGATTAAAGACATGTCATTACCACACGTTATCCTCACTGTTTTGAGCACTCGCGATGCCACAGGGTACGACATCACAAAAGAGTTCTCTTCGAGCATTGGCTATTTTTGGAAAGCCAGCCACCAACAAGTTTACCGCGAACTGAATAAAATGGGTCAACAAGGCCTAGTCACTTGTGTATTAGAACCGCAAGATGGCAAGCCAGATCGTAAAGTTTACTCCATCACCGATGCAGGTCGCAGCGCTTTAGGTGAATGGTTTGACCAACCTACAGCTCACCCAACCGTACGTGATGAATTTAGCGCTAAATTGATCGCTTGCGCGGTACAACCAGCAACACCTTACCGAATTCAACTGGGTGAATTGGTTGAAGAATCGAAAAAACTGGTTGCTCACTACAAAGAGATTGAGTCTGCGTACTATGCAACACCAGCTACCCTCGATAAGCTACAGCGCCTTGAGCGTCTAACACTACGCCGCAACCTACTGGTTCGCCAAGCGTGGGTTGATTGGGCTGAAGAAGTGCTTGCTGAACTCGATGCAATGGCTTAATGCCAACCATAAAAAAGGGTGATGCTCTGTGAGCATCACCCTTTTTGTTTTCCGCGACCAAATCAAATACCATCACCGGCAATGAAACTTTGAGAGCGGCCATTAAATTGTTGGTCCATATCTAACGAAGGCTTATCGGTTTGCGGACGACCGACAATTTTGGCTGGCACTCCAGCGACGGTAGTGTGCGGAGGCACCGCTTGCAATACCACCGAACAAGAACCAATTTTCGCCCCTTCGCCCACTTCAATATTACCGAGAATTTTGGCACCCGCGCCAATCATCACGCCTTCACGAATTTTCGGGTGGCGATCGCCGCACTCTTTACCCGTTCCACCTAGCGTTACATCTTGTAAAATAGAGACATCATTCTCCACCACTGCGGTTTCACCGATCACAATGCCCGTAGCATGGTCAAGCATGATACCGCGGCCAATACGTGCAGCAGGATGGATGTCCACTTGGCAAGCTACCGAAATTTGGTTTTGAAAATAGGTAGCCAACGCCACTCGACCTTGCTTCCATAACCAGTTCGCGACGCGATAGCCTTGTAAGGCATGGTAGCCCTTGAGATAAAGTAGAGGCATTGAAAACATAGATACTGCGGGGTCGCGATTGACAGTCGCGCAGATGTCACACGCCGCCGCTTCCATAATGCTGGGGTCTGCGGCAAATGCCTCTTCGACCACTTCACGCACCGCCATCGCTGGCATTGAGGCCGTATTCAGCTTATTGGCAAGAATGTAGCTCAAGGCCGAGCTTAAACTATCATGCTTAATAATAGTGGCATGATAAAAACTTGCCAGCATCGGTTCTTGTTCTGACTGCTCGCGCGCCTCTTTGACTATGGCTTGCCACACTTTGAGTTTTTCGCAATGTTTCATCGTTGGTTGATCACCCTTCCTCATCCAATCTCTAGAGCGTCAATGTAGATTGCTAATAGGCTTTGTGCCTAATCATGAGCAATGAATTAGCGTTCTGCTTTTTTATCACGAGCCAGCAAATCTTGTGCTGCAACACGCGCATCTTTTCCTTGATACAGCACTTGATAGATTTGATCAACTATTGGCATTTCAACCTCCATGCGCGCCGCTAATAACCACACCTCTTTGGTGTTGCGATAACCTTCAACCACTTGGCCAATTTCTTGCTGCGCCGTATCCACGTCTTTCCCTTGTCCCAACGCCAAACCAAAGCGACGGTTACGTGATTGGTTATCGGTACAAGTGAGCACTAAGTCACCCAATCCGGCCATACCCATAAAAGTTTCTGGCTGAGCACCTAACGCTGCACCCAAACGGCACATTTCGGCCAGACCGCGCGTAATCAATGCAGTACGCGCATTCGCACCAAAGCCAATCCCATCGGACATGCCAGCGCCAATCGCAATCACGTTTTTCACCGCACCACCTAGCTGCATGCCAATAAAATCACTATTGGCGTAAACGCGGAAAGTTTTGCTGCAGTGAATTTTGCCTTGCAGATCTTCGACAAACTGCGCGTCAGGCGAGGCAACAGAAATTGCGGTAGGCATTCCCATCGCCAGCTCTTTAGCAAAAGTCGGCCCAGATAACACCGCCAATGAATAGCGCTCGCCAATGGTGTCATAGGCCACATCCATCAGTAACCGGCCCGTTTCAGGTTCAAGCCCTTTGGTTGCCCAACAAATACGGGAATCATCACGCAAGTGAGGCTTTAAACTCTTCATAACAAGGCCAAATACGTGGCTCGGAACTACAACCAACAAATCGCGGCTCGCTTGTACCGCTTTTTTCAAATCGGTTTCCACAATCAGCGAATCGGGAAAATCAATACCGGGTAAAAATTCTTGGTTAGCACGATCAGCGTCAAGACGAGCCATATGCTTAGCATCGTGTCCCCAAAGGACAACATTAGCACCGTTACGTGCTAAAGAAATCGCCAGAGATGTGCCGTAAGAACCCGCACCAACTACTGTCATGGTGATCGCTTTACCGTAAATACTGTTAGGATCTGTCATTGTTTCGTCCATTGCTATTCGTGTTGTCATGTTATACCTAAATTCCTTCCGATACAGCTTTCAATACGGAGTAGCAAGGAACGGAGGTATTGGCATTCGAAATAAACAAAAAATGCACAACGCACCATCATTATCTGGGATGCTTTGTGCATTTTTTATCATCAAAGTCTGACGTGGAACGCCAACGTTAATGATCTCACGTCATTAACGATTAAGCTTCTGCTTGCTCGCCTTGAGTCGCTTGTTGTTGTAGGTAGTTCATAAACAATGCATCAAAGTTCACTGGTGCAAGGTTAAGTTGTGGGAATGTCCCTTTAACAACTAAGCTAGAAATTGTTTCACGTGCATATGGGAACAGAATGTTTGGGCAGAATGCACCTAAACAATGAGCAAGTTGACCCGCTTCCATTTTTTCAGCAGTAAAAATACCACCTTGTTGCACTTCGCATAAGAACGCGATTTCTTCCGCGTTTTTCACTGTCACCGTTAGGCGTAATACGACTTCATACACACCCTCACCCAGATCACGACTTTGAGTGTCAAGATCCAACTTCACATCTGGATTCCACTCTTTTTGGAACATAACAGGTGAGTTTGGCGCTTCAAAAGAGACATCTTTTAGAAAGATACGTTGAATTGCGAAATTTTGTTGTGCTGTTTGTTGTGCGGCTTCAGCCATGATTAAATCCTTAAATACTTACAAATTCAGTGTTGCTTTTAGACTAACCGAGCTGATTTCGAATGACTAGATGAGCTCACGATTACGTGGAAAACATCACAACTCTTAGCATCAAATGCTGGCTTTTCAGCCAGCACACTCAGTTCAAGATAACCGCGATCAGTGAATTATTTATTGCCACGAACCAATGGCAAGTTCGCTTCATTCCAAGCTACAAGACCATTTTTCAGTAAATTCACATTCTCAAACCCAGCTTTAGCAAGCAGGTTGGCACTCTCTTGCGCGGTTTGACCCGTTTTACATACCACAATGATTGGGTCAGACTTGTGCTTTTCAAGGCTAGCCAAGTTACCGGATTTAATATCTGACGGTAAAATGTGAACCGCATCGGTAATATGGCCTTTTTTAAATTCATCTTTCGTGCGGATATCGACAACAACACCGTTTTCTCGATTCATTAAAAGCGTCGTTTGTGAAGCGGTGATCTCTTTATAGGCTGCCGTGGTTGATTTCACGATGCTCATGATTAAGGCGACGAGAATACCTACCCATGCCAAAGATAGAATCATATTGTGTTGGAAAAATTCGATGTACTCTTGCATATTCTGTGCTCTTGCAATGTGGGCTTAAAATCAGACAAGGAGTATAACGAGGTTGTCAGCCAGACGCGAGGGCTTACATTGCATAATAAGAAACTGTTGCCGTTTTTCAGCGCGCTCATCGCACTACAAGCGCGCAATCCACATCAGCTTAAAAGCTTAAGCTATCGGAAAAGGAAAAGCCGTCACGTTATCAATATGATCTTGGCCTAACGCCAGCATAATCAAGCGATCAATACCAAGCGCTACTCCTGAACATTCAGGTAAGCCAGCCTCTAACGCTGCTATCAAGTGGTAATCAATCGGCTGTTCGACCAGCCCCATCGTTTTACGCTTTTGGTTATCCGCTTCAAAACGAGCCAGTTGCTCTTGTGGGTTGTCCAGCTCATGAAAACCATTCGCAAGTTCAATCCCTTTGAAATAGACCTCAAAGCGATCCGCAACACGATGATCTTGCGGGTTAATCTTAGCTAGTGCCGCTTGTGATGCAGGAAAATCGTAAACAAAAACGGGTACCTGTTGACCAATTTCCGCCTCAACACCGACACTAAATAGCAGTTGCAGTAAGGTATCTCTATCCTCTTCTGGCTCAGCAATGTCACTTAGACCTAATCGGCTCGCAGCCGCTTTTAACTCGTTCATTGAGCCTTCTAACGGACAAACCCCAAGTACCTGTAAAAATGCTTGTTGGTAGCTCATCTTCTGCGCCGCTCCACACTGCAAAATAAGTTGCAGCAATTGAGCCATCTCATCCATTAAATCATGGTGAGTAAAACCAACCCGATACCACTCTAACATCGTAAATTCTGGGTTGTGATAGCGGCCATTTTCCTCGTTGCGAAACGCTTTATTGATCTGATAAATCGAACCACTCCCCGCCGCCAAAAGTCGTTTCATATGAAACTCTGGGCTGGTCATTAAATAAAGTTGACGGCCATCAGCATACCCTGGGCCAACAAATTGGGTTTGGAAGGTTTGCAAATGAATGTCGGTTACCGTGGCATGACTCATGGCTGGTGTATCGACTTCCAATACATCTCGTAGTTCAAAGAAATGGCGGATCTGCTTGAGTAACTGAGCACGCTGTTTGAGTTGTGGTATTGATGCGGTTGGCATCCAGTTTTTTCTATTCATGTTCTGGCACACATAAGTTTGGATGATATGAATTTTACTGACTTAAAGCGCAATTCCAAATTCTAACGTGATTATTATCACACAAAGAAAAATAAGTATGCTCGCGCTTGCACTTCCGAAGCAAAAACCTAACAGAATCAATTTTTTCCTTACACAGCTCTTCTACACTACCCGTACCACTTAAGGCTTACGAACCTTTAACTATAACAAGCGGATTTTCCGCATCACACACCGGAGGATAACTGTGCAAATTATCACCACAGATATCGCAGTCATCGGCGCAGGCGGCGCTGGTCTTCGCACTGCAATTGCAGCCGCTGAAGCAAACCCTGATTTAGAAGTTGCTCTGATTTCTAAAGTTTATCCTATGCGATCTCATACGGTTGCAGCGGAAGGAGGCTCAGCAGCAGTTATCAAGGAAGAAGATAGCCTTGACAACCACTTCAACGATACCGTTGGTGGTGGAGATTGGCTATGTGAACAGGATGTTGTTGAATATTTTGTGGCCAACTCGACCCGCGAGATGGTGCAAATGGAACAGTGGGGTTGCCCATGGAGCCGTAAAGAAAATGGCGAAGTCAACGTACGCCGTTTTGGTGGCATGAAAGTCGAGCGTACTTGGTTTGCGGCTGACAAAACAGGCTTCCACATGCTGCACACCCTCTTCCAAACTTCAATGAAGTACCCACAAATCAATCGATTTGATGAGTATTTCGTGGTGGATCTACTTGTTGAAGATGGCGAAGTTCAAGGGCTTATCGCGATTCATATGTCCGAAGGTGAGCTAGTAACCATCAAAGCAAAATCTGTGGTATTAGCCACTGGTGGCGCGGGCCGTGTGTACCACTGCAACACCAACGGCGGCATTGTAACTGGCGATGGTATGGCGATGGCTTATCGTCATGGCGTCCCTCTACGCGATATGGAGTTCGTTCAATACCACCCAACTGGCCTACCTGGCACGGGTATTTTGATGACGGAAGGCTGCCGCGGTGAAGGTGGTATCATCGTCAATAAAAATGGCTATCGTTATCTGCAAGATTACGGTATGGGCCCAGAAACTCCGGTGGGTCAGCCTAAAAACAAATACATGGAACTCGGTCCTCGCGACAAAGTTTCTCAAGCTTTCTGGCATGAACAACAGAAAGGCAACACCATCAAACATCCGCTTGGTGATGTGGTGCTGCTTGATCTTCGCCACCTCGGTGAAGAGTACTTACAAGAGCGTTTGCCGTTCATCTGTGAACTAGCGAAAGCTTACGTCAACGTTGATCCAGCAAAAGAGCCGATCCCAATTCGTCCAACCGTACACTACACCATGGGTGGTATCGAAACGGATGGACAATGTGAAACGCGCATCAAAGGTCTGTTTGCTGTCGGCGAATGTGCCTCGGTTGGCTTGCATGGTGCAAACCGTTTGGGTTCTAACTCGTTAGCTGAATTTGTGGTCTTTGGCCGCGTTGCGGGTGAAAGTGCAGTGAAACGCGCAGCGGAATTCAAAGGTTGGAACGATGAATCTATCGCCAAACAAGTCAAAGCCGTAGAAGAGCGTATTGCAGCGTTAATGAACCAAGAAGGTGATGAAAACTGGGCCACCATTCGCACTGAGATGGGTCACACCATGGAAGCGGGTTGTGGTATCTACCGCCAAGAAGATTTAATGCAAGCGGCGATTGATAAAATCACCGAGCTAAAAGCACGCTACAAGAACATTAGCATTAAAGATAAAGGCAAAGTGTTCAACACCGACCTTCTGTACGCTATCGAAGTCGGTTATGGCCTTGAAGTGGCTGAAGCTATGGTTCACTCAGCTATCTTGCGTAAAGAATCTCGCGGTGCGCATCAGCGTTTAGACGAAGGTTGTACTGAGCGTGATGATGTGAACTACCTCAAGCACTCTTTAGCTTTCTATCAACCTGATGCCGCTCCAAGTATCGACTACAGCGCGGTTAAGATCACGAAATCTCAGCCGAAAGCTCGTCTCTATGGTGAAGCGGCAGAACAGGCTGCCGCTGCGGAAAAAGCGGCAGAAGAGAAAAGCGCAGAGGAGCAAAAATAATGTCAGCAAATCGCATTCAAAAAGTAGACATTTTGCGCTACGACCCAGAAAAAGATGCTAAGCCACACCTGCAAGCGTTTGAAGTTCCTTTTGATGACACCATGTCAGTGCTCGACGCAATTGGCTACATCAAAGATAACCTCGATAAGGATCTCTCTTATCGCTGGTCTTGCCGTATGGCGATCTGCGGTTCGTGTGGTGTGATGGTTAATGGCGTACCTAAATTGGCTTGTAAAAGCTTCCTGCGCGATTACCCTAATGGCGTGAAAATTGAACCTTTAGCCAACTTTCCAATTGAAAAAGATTTGATCGTGGATATGACTTCGTTTATCGAGCGTCTTGAAGCCATTAAACCCTACATCATTGGCAACGATCGCAAACCTGAAGATGGCACCAACTTACAAACGCCAGAGCAAATGGCCAAATACAAACAATTTGCTGGTTGTATTAACTGCGGTCTTTGCTACGCGGCCTGCCCTCAGTTTGGTTTGAACCCTGAGTTTATTGGCCCCGCAGCATTAACCCTTGCTCACCGCTACAACTTAGATAGCCGTGACCATGGTAAAGCCGAGCGTATGAAGCTTATCAATGGTGATAACGGTGCTTGGGGTTGTACCTTTGTTGGTTACTGCTCTGAAGTGTGTCCAAAACACGTTGACCCAGCGGCAGCCGTCAACCAAGGCAAAGTTGAATCTTCAATGGACTTCGTGATTGCCATGCTAAAACCTGACGGTTCACCAAAGAAAGTGGAGGGATAAGGATGAGTAACCGTAAACCTTACGTTCGTGAAATGACACGCACTTGGTGGAAAGATCACCCATTCTACCGCTTCTACATGTTGCGTGAAGCAACGGTACTGCCACTGATATTCTTTACCTTATTCCTTACCTTTGGCTTGGGCTGCTTGGTTAAAGGCCCTGAAGCATGGGAAGGCTGGCTAAGCTTTATGGCAAACCCAATTGTGGTCGCAATCAATATCGTCGCGTTGGCGGGGAGTTTGCTGCATGCACAAACCTTCTTTAGCATGATGCCGCAAGTGATGCCAATCCGCTTGAAAGGTAAGCTAATCGACAAGAAAATCATCGTATTAACTCAGTGGGCTGCGGTTGCGTTTATCTCACTGATTGTTCTCATCGTGGTGTAGGAGCTTATAGTCATGAACAACAATTATAAGGTAAATCGCACGCCAAAACGTTCTGATGAACCTATCTGGTGGGGGCTGTTTGGTGCCGGTGGAACATGGTTTGCGATGATTACCCCGATCACCATTCTCGTGTTGGGTATTTTAGCACCATTAGGCATTATCGATGCTGAAGCAATGAGTTATGAACGCGTTTCGAGTTTTGCGACTAGCATCATCGGCGCACTGTTTATCATTGGTACATTAGCCTTACCGATGTGGCATGCCATGCACCGTGTTCACCACGGTATGCATGACCTAAAATTCCACACCGGTTTAGTGGGTAAAATCGCTTGTTATGCGTTTGCTGGGCTGATTTCCGCGCTCGCTGTCGTTTTTATCTTTATGATTTAAAAATAGAAAAGTGATGACATCAAAGAGCTGCCTCGGCAGCTCTTTTTTATTACGGCACTCACTCAGCTTTGGAGCAATAAAAAAGGCCGCTTACCGAGCGACCTTCTTACTTACTTTAAGGTGATTATTTGACTCGACCTACGTATTCGCCAGAGCGGGTATCCACTTTGATCACTTCACCGATAGAGATGAACAGTGGCACACGTACCACAGCACCTGTGACCAACGTAGCAGGTTTACCACCCGTACCTTGCGTATCACCTTTCAAGCCTGGATCAGTTTCAGCCACTTCAAGTTCAACAAAGTTTGGTGGCGTTACCGCAATTGGGTTGCCGTTCCAAAGCGTCAACATGCAAGTGTTGTTTTCCACTAGCCATTTTGCGCTTTCACCCACCGCTTTATTATCCGCCGCAATTTGCTCGAATGTTTCATTATTCATAAAGTGGTAGAATTCGCCATCGTTATAGAGATAATCAAGATCGATATCCATTACGTCAGCCGTTTCTACTGAATCACCTGACTTAAATGTTTTTTCCAACACTTTGCCAGAAAGAAGTTTACGGATTTTGACACGGTTGAAGGCTTGGCCTTTACCTGGTTTCACATATTCATTTTCGAGAATGACACAAGGCTCATTATCAAGCATAATTTTGAGACCGCCTTTAAATTCATTCGTGCTAACAGTAGCCATTTTTTCCTCTTACCATTCTTCGAGTTAAATTCAATGCCGCATATAATAACCCGAAAACTTGATTCTGTTGAGCAAAACTGGCTTCAACAATTAACGAATGCGATCTCAAACCCTGCCGAGCTTCTCCAGCAGTTAGAGATTGATCCTGCCCTTTGGCAAAACGGGTTTGCCGCACGCAAACTCTTCGCACTACGAGTGCCACAAAGTTTTGTCGATCGCATGGAAAAAGGAAACCCTTACGATCCCCTGTTGCGTCAAGTTTTACCACTCAATGAAGAGTTTGAATGGCATGATGGGTACTCAAATGATCCGCTTGATGAGCAAAACAATGCCATTCCGGGATTGCTGCATAAATACCGCAACCGAGTGCTAATGATAGTCAAAGGTGGTTGTGCGATTAACTGCCGTTACTGCTTTCGTCGTCATTTCCCCTACCAAGAGAATAAAGGCTCAAAGCAGGTGTGGCAGCAAAGTGTCGACTATATTGCCGCGCATCCTGAACTCAACGAGGTCATTTTATCGGGCGGTGATCCGTTAATGGCGAAAGATGAAGAACTGCGTTGGCTCATCGATGCAATCAGCAGCGTGCCTCATATTAAACGATTGCGTATTCACTCGCGCTTACCCGTGGTGATCCCCGCTCGAATCACCGATGCATTGTGTGATCTGCTGCGTGAAACCCGCTTACAAGTCATTTTGGTGACGCACATTAACCATGCCAATGAAATCAATCTAGAATTCAAACAGCAGATGAGTCGTCTGCGCGCCATCAATGTTACCTTACTCAACCAAAGTGTATTGTTAAAAGGTGTTAATGATAGCGTTGACGCGCAAGTCGCACTCAGCGAAACGTTATTTGATGCAGGAATTTTGCCTTATTACTTGCATGTGCTGGATAAAGTGCAAGGCGCAGCGCACTTTTTTGTTAGTGATCAAAAAGCAAAAGAAATAATGGCAGGTGTCATTGAGCGAGTCTCGGGCTATCTTGTTGCTAAGCTAACTCGAGAAATCGGTGGCAGAGCCAGTAAAACGCCACTCGATCTGCATCTTGAGTAATTACAGAACTTCAAAAGAGCGGTTCGGTGTCAATCAACGAACTCTTACCTTCATACTTTTGGGAAAACCATCATGCAATCTCTCGGACAATTTCTTGATCTTAGTCCATTCAGTTGGTCTGCATTATTGTGCTGTGCTATCAATGGGTTACTGATTGGCGTTGAACGCCAAACCCGTGGTAAACCGGTGGGCATTCGCACATCAATATTAATTATCTCAGGGACTTATCTCTTTCTAGCGATGGCCGTATCACTGTCCCCTAACACCTTAGACCAAGCTCGCGTGCTTGGACAAATTATTACTGGGGTTGGTTTTTTAGGCGCAGGCGTGATGATGACTCAAGATGGGAAAATCCATGGCGTCACCTCAGCCGCTGTTATTTGGGTACTGGCATCACTGGGATTGATGATCGGTCTTGGTTACTTACAGCAATCCATCATTATCACGGTATTAGCATTGTGTGTGTTGTATGGCGTGGATAAGGTAGAAAATAGCTTTCAAAGTTTGCGCCGTGGTGTTCATCAACGCTTTCGTCGTCGTACATAAGGTGAAAAAAGAGCAGCTTGATGCTGCTCTTTCGATTTCAATTCATCGGCTATTTAGCAAAGTTGATGATAGGAAAACACTTAAAGAAACCGTTATCCGCACAGTTAATTAGACCAACCTGAACACCTTCAATTTTTGTGGTTTTGTTGAACAAACCCACTTGCACTTTCGATGTATCAGAGAAGTTTGCTGCACCAACATCAACCATGGTATTACCTTCAGAGTAGTTCACTAGACTGACGTTAGCACCTTGTACATTGTTGGTCAGATTCACTACACCCACGTTAGCACCCACGGTTTGCCCTGTATTCCAGTTTAACAAACCGAGTGAAGCACCAGTCATCTCTTGATTGACTTTCGATGCCCCTAAAAGACCTAAATTTACACCCGTCGTAGAGTCAGTTTCAGATAATCCAACAACGGCGAGATCTAAGCCTTTAACCTCATTCACTTTACCGTAAAGAGCCGCAACACGAACGCCTGATACCGCATTTTCATCCGGCGCATTGAAGTTATTGATGGAAGAAAACATAACTGGAGTGCCAGCCATCGCAACAGAAGAAGATAACGCAGCCACTACGGCTAGTGCTGAAAGTACTTTTTTCATAAAGATCTCCATTGACCAATGAAACCGTTAATATTTGGTTTGTTCACGCTATTTCACTCACATCATCACCAAATTGTGATCAGTGAAGAGACGAAGTCTAGAAGAGTCGGATCACTCAAACGTCAGGATTGAGCTAATTATGCGAAAAAAAAACCGGAGGCAAGCTCCGGTTTCTTATTGAGAGAGGATGATTACATCATCCCTCCCATACCGCCCATGCCGCCCATATCAGGCATTGCCGCTTCTTTCTTCGGTAGCTCAGTCACCATAGCTTCTGTGGTGATCATGAGGCCCGCGACTGAAGCTGCGAACTGTAGCGCACTACGAGTCACTTTGGTTGGATCCAAAATACCCATGTCGATCATATCGCCATATTCACCCGTCGCAGCGTTGTAACCATAGTTACCTTCACCAGCGCGAACATTGTTAGCTACAACAGAATCCTCTTCGCCCGCGTTTTTCACGATTTGACGAATGGGTGCTTCCATCGCACGTAGTGCAACACGAATACCTACGTTTTGCTCTTCGTTGTCACCTTCAAGGCCCGCAACTTTAGCAGCCGCACGGATCAGTGCAACACCACCACCCGCAACCACGCCTTCTTCAACGGCTGCGCGAGTTGCATGCAGTGCATCTTCTACACGATCTTTCTTCTCTTTCATTTCAACTTCAGTGGTTGCACCGACTTTGATCACTGCAACGCCACCTGCCAGTTTGGCCACGCGTTCTTGTAGTTTTTCTTTGTCGTAATCTGAAGTTGCGTCTTCAATTTGTTGACGAATTTGTGCAACGCGACCTTTAATGGCTTGCTCTTCACCTGCACCATCAATGATGGTGGTGTTTTCTTTAGTGATAGAGATGCGCTTCGCTTGGCCTAGATCTTCCAAGGTCACTTTTTCAAGCTCAAGACCGATCTCTTCAGAAATCACAGTACCGCCCGTTAGGGTAGCAATGTCTTGTAGCATCGCTTTACGGCGATCACCAAAACCAGGTGCTTTCACGGCAGCAACTTTTACAATACCACGCATATTGTTCACAACTAGCGTCGCCAATGCTTCACCTTCAACATCTTCCGCCACAATCAGTAGTGGACGAGAAGCTTTTGCTACCGCTTCAAGTGCAGGAAGCAGTTCGCGAATGTTAGAAATTTTCTTATCAACCAATAGGATGAATGGGCTATCTAGATCAACACTGCCCGCTTCTTGGTTATTAATGAAGTAAGGAGATAGGTAACCACGATCAAACTGCATACCTTCCACTACATCGAGTTCATCTTGCAGTGCTTGGCCTTCTTCAACAGTGATAACGCCATCTCGGCCCACTTTTTCCATCGCTTCAGCAATGATGTTACCCACGCTTGAATCCGAGTTTGCAGAAATAGTACCCACTTGCGCAATCGCTTTAGTGTCTGAACAAGGTACTGAAAGCTCTTTCAACGCTTCAACCGCCGCCACGACAGCTTTGTCGATGCCACGCTTAAGATCCATTGGGTTCATACCCGCTGCTACAGCTTTCAAGCCTTCAGTGATGATCGCTTGCGCTAATACCGTTGCGGTTGTCGTTCCGTCACCCGCTGCATCGTTAGCTTGAGAAGCAACTTCTTTCACCATTTGTGCACCCATGTTCTGGAATTTGTCTTCCAGTTCAATTTCACGCGCAACAGTGACACCATCTTTGGTGATAATAGGTGAACCAAACGATTTATCTATCACAACGTTACGGCCTTTAGGGCCAAGGGTGACTTTTACTGCATCGGCTAGAATATTAACGCCTTCTAGCATTTTAATACGTGCATCGTTACCAAATTTAACGTCTTTAGCAGCCATCTTTAATTTCCTTTTCTAAATTCTGTTTTAATCAATCGTTTTTGAATCAGAGCAAAAATTACTCAATGCTTACTCGACAATCGCCATGATGTCGTTTTCAGACATAATGAGCACTTCTTTACCGTCGATCTTTTCCGTTTTAGTACCGTAGCTTTCTGCAAAAATAACCGTATCACCTACTTTGACATCCAGCGGTTGTACCGAACCATTTTCAAGGATTCGGCCTTTGCCTACTGCTAAGATGACGCCACGAGTCGATTTCTCTGCAGCGGAACCTGTTAGAACAATGCCACCAGCAGATTTAGATTCAACTTCTTGGCGTTCAACGATAACTCGGTCGTGTAATGGACGAATGTTCATCGGTCGTCTCTCCTGATTAGATTTTCCGTTAGGTTTATGAAAAGGCTGATTACTCAGCTCGTGAGTGATATGTGGGGGAGCAAGCAAGGGATCCCAAGGGGGGAAAGCGAAAATTTTGTGATCTATTTAACGAATTGATAGCGAATCTTGGTTCTGTGCTGACAAAAGTTACTAGCGGCTCATCCTGTATAGTCAATAATTTGCTTTATTAAGCTGCTTCTTCATAATAGATAAGGCAAACAGAGGAATGCGATGAAAACCATTGACCGAATACTTCAAACCATCAAACGCGATGGAGCGGTAACCGCTAAACGACTGGCCGACGACCTAGGTATTACCACCATGGGGGCTCGCCAGCACCTACAAAGTTTGGAAGATGATGGCATTGTGGCGTTTCATGATGTCAAAGTAAAAGTCGGACGCCCTACTCGACACTGGTCTTTGACACAACAAGGCCACGACCAATTTGCTGATCGGCATGGCGAGTTGATCATCCAAGTGATTGATGCTGTTGAGCACCTTTTTGGTAAAGAAGGACTAGCCAAAGTGGCGGCAGAGCGTGAAGCTCACACATTAGCACAGTATCAACAAGCATTAATTGATTGCCACAGTTTAGAAGAAAAACTAGCTAAGCTAGTGACGCTTCGTGAGCAAGAAGGCTATATGGCAGAGCTCATACCATCAGCGAACGGTTACACTTTAATTGAGAACCATTGCCCTATCTGTAAAGCTGCGGCACGCTGCCCTAATCTGTGCCAATCTGAACTTAATATTTTCCAAACGTTGATCGGTGAGCAATATGTAGTTGAGCGGAGCGAACACATCATTATGGGTGAGCGTCGCTGCCGTTATCAAATCACACCACGCTAAGATCGTCTCATTAGTAAGAAATGGCGATTTCGTTCCAACTCCTACCTTATTGATCGGTTATGCTTTCATTGTGTTGATAAAATAATCAACAGAGAAATAGTGTAAAGGAGAAAGATATGGAGCCCCCTCAAAAACAGGCCTTACCTTCTTTTGATGAGTTGGTTGAACTTGCCAAACATAATCCAGATGCCTTTACGCAACTGAAAAAAGATATCTGTGAAGAGATGATCCTCTCCTCTTCCAACAACATGCAAGACAGGTTATGGGCTCAGCAAAGTCACATTGACTTGGTGGTGAGCCAATGCAAAAACCCTGTCCATGCTAATGTTATGCTGATGCGTGAGCTCGGCGAACAGATGATGAAATTTAGAAATGCCTTAGATAGCGAATCGGCGCGCACTCAACCGAGCGCGACCATCATTCCATTTGTGCCGCGCCACAGCGACTGGCGTTAACCTCGCTATTTGAAGCTTTTTAAAACAACAGGAGGCATTGGCCTCCTGTTGTTTTATCAATTTGTTTTCTATCAAGTTTACTCAGGTTCAGGTCCGTAGCGGTTGCGGCTTTGCGTTCCCTTCATAAAACCACATTCGACTAAAATCCATGAGCCACAAACCAGTGCGACCAGCGATACCAATGACTCTGTCATACTGGCTTGAGTGGCAATCTCGGCACTAGCAAAAGGCATACTCATACGGCCAATCACCAAGGGGACATTAAGCAATAACCACCAAGCAGACTTATCTCTGTCATGCCAACGTTTTACCGTGATGGCCAAATCAGGCAGTAACACCACTAGCAAAAACAGCGGCAAGATCAGGTGCGTATAGGCAGGAAATATTTGGTTTGCAGCGAGTGCGAAGCCCATAATGGACGCGTAATAACAGAGATTCCACATCCAAAATACTTTGCGCCCGATGCGTCCTTGAAATGAAAATAGCAGTTCTTTAATCGACATTTTGTTACCTAAAATGGTTAATTTACAACCTTTTGGAAGCAATCTTTATCCATATCACGCACATTCACGGTCAGACTCCTGACTTGACTAGCTTGCTGTTGCAATACCGCCATTAATTGACGTGACAACTCTCTTTTTTGTTCAGGTGTCCGCCCTGACAGCAAATCAAAGCTGAGGTGAATAAAATCAACACTGTCGCCTTCTTCACCAATACACCAATGGTGGCAGCGTAGCGCCCGTGATTTCACTGAGTCAGCGTCAAATAATCCGCAGCGAAGTGCGACTTGGTGAAGATCTTCCAATAACCCTTGAACATTCACACGTTCATCCACAGAGTTCGAGTATTCCATAACAAGGTTGGGCATACGAATTCCTTTTCTTCATTCATGATCAAATTTCAACACTGGTGAGCCTTATTGGTATCACTAGCTTTTCTTTTAACAGCCACTAATAGCAATTAATCTCGTAAAATCCGAGCCATTATCGGCTATTCTGTCTATCTGATCACTGATAAGGGGTATCACGCATTGCTTAAGATCCCATAAAGTCATGACTCGAATCATGATCTGACCGATTTTATCTGTTATATTCTTTCGCAATCACGTTTATTTTTGACATTCATTCATTTTAACTTTGATAGATAATGGAGATATTCCTATGCGTCATCCTGTAGTTATGGGTAACTGGAAACTAAACGGCAGCAAAGAGATGGTTGTTGAGCTGCTAAATGGTCTGAATGCAGAGCTTGAAGGCGTAACGGGTGTTGACGTAGCCGTTGCTCCACCTGCACTTTTTATTGACCTAGCAGAGCGCACTCTGACCGATGCGGGTAGCGCGATCATTCTGGGTGCCCAAAACAGCGACGTACACAACAGTGGCGCATTCACTGGCGATATGTCTCCAGCAATGCTGAAAGAATTCGGTGCAACACACATCATCATTGGTCACTCTGAGCGTCGTGAATACCACAACGAATCCGATGAATTTGTGGCGCAAAAATTTGCATTCCTAAAAGAAAATGGCCTAACACCAGTACTTTGTATCGGTGAATCTGAAGCACAAAACGAAGCTGGCGAAACAGTAGCCGTATGTGCACGTCAACTTGACGCTGTGATCAGCACTCAAGGTGTTGAAGCGCTAGAAGGCGCGATCATCGCTTACGAACCAATCTGGGCGATCGGCACAGGTAAAGCAGCAACAGCAGATGATGCTCAACGTATTCACGCTGCCATTCGCGCGCACATTGCTGCAAAATCAGAAGCAGTAGCGAAGAATGTCGTTATCCAATACGGCGGTTCTGTAAAACCTGAAAATGCAGCAGCTTACTTCGCACAACCAGACATTGATGGTGCTCTAGTTGGCGGCGCAGCACTTGATGCGAAAAGCTTTGCAGCTATCGCAAAAGCAGCAGCTGAAGCGAAAAAAGCGTAATTATTCACACTAATTATCGTTAAGAAGGTCAGCATTTGCTGGCCTTTTTTGTTTCTTCACTCGCGTCACACTTCCCATCCCAGCAGCTATAGTCGCGATCGCCAGAATCAAGTATCCTAACGTTTTGCTTAACCTACGTTGCCAGTAATGCACGATAAACACGGCCTATTAACCGCCCCAATTCCAAATGTGCTCACTCAAATGACGATCCCAATGATTTTTGGTTTGATCGCGATTTTGATGTTTAACTTGGTCGACACCTTTTTTATCTCACTGTTGGGCACCGAATCTCTTGCCGCCATCAGTTTTACCTTTCCCGTCACCTTTGCGGTCAACTGCATCACCATGGGAATTGGTATTGGACTTTCGACGAGTATTGGCCGCTTACTCGGTCAAGGTGACGCTAAAAATGCGGCGCGTTTTTCTAGTCACGGCGTGTTGCTGGCTGTGGTGCTGGTGACATTCGCTTCAATTCTGAGTTTACTGACCATTAAGCCACTCTTCCTACTGCTTGGTGCCACTGACGATTTAATCCCTTTGATTGAGCAATACATGCAGGTTTGGTATTTGACCATTCCTTTGCTCGTTATTCCCATGGCTGGTAACAGCGCAATTCGAGCAACGGGTGATACTAAAACGCCGGCTAAAATTATGATGCTCGCAGGTTGTATTAACGGTCTGCTCGATCCGCTGCTGATTTTTGGTTATGGCCCTTTCCCTGAATTAGGAATCCAAGGTGCTGCTATTGCCAGTGCATTCAGTTGGTTAGGCGCACTGTGCGGATCGCTATATGTATTAATCAAAAGAGAAAAATTATTGGCATGGCCGTATTTTCCTACTTTATGGCATGATTGGCAGCAGATCTTAAAAGTGGGCACACCAGCGGCACTCTCCAATGCAATGAATCCACTCTCTGGCGCGCTATTAATGATAATGCTGGCAAGCCATGGCACGGCTGCCGTGGCCGCTTACGGCGCCGCGCAGCGTATTGAGTCGATACTCATTTTGGTCTTGATGTCACTAACCTCAGCACTGACTCCCTTTATGGCACAAAACATCGGCGCAAAAAATATTGAGCGTAGCTTTGCTGGCTTGTTCCTCAGCATGCGTTTTTCTATCGTATTTCAATTGATGATTTTTGCGATGATGGTACCGCTGAGCATCCCTTTGTCAGCCCTATTTTCTCAAGAGCCCTCGGTGCGCGATCTATTGTGGCACTATTTGCTGGTGGTGCCACTGAGCTATGGCTTTCAAGGCATTGTGATGATGCTTGTCTCTGGATTGAATGCATTGCATCAACCCATGCGCGCCTTTCAGTGGAGCGTGATGCGGCTATTTGTGTTCACTCTTCCTGCCGCGTGGTTAGGTTCGTATCTCTATGATGTCGAAGGGCTGTTTATCGGGATTGCCGCAGGCAATACCTTAGGTGGGCTGCTGGGTTATTACTACGCCCTGCGTCTAAAACGAACTTACCTGTTTCGCTAATGCTACCATTTATCTGGTTGAGTACGTCGTGGTGAACTAAATATAAAAAAGCCAGCATTCATGCTGGCTTTATCACTTAGAAACATCGCCTTTCAGCGCGAGAAACTACTCTTCAATCTCGTCAAGGTCATCATCTAAGTCCATATCCACATTTAAAGGCTCAGGAGATAAAATAATACCCGTATTATCAGCGTACAAATAATCTTCAGGTAGGAAAGTGACGCCACCAAAATTGACAGGCACATCCACTTCACCGATACCTTGATTGGATGCTCCAACAGGAATAGAGGCGAGCGCTTGAATGCCGATGCTCATCTCTTCGAGTTCATCCACTTCACGGACACAACCGTAAACAACGATGCCTTCCCACTCATTTTCTTCAGCAAGAGCGGCCAATTCTGCATCAATCAGCGCACGGCGCAGTGAACCACCACCATCAATTAACAGCACCCGTCCTAGCCCATCTTGCTCTAATACTTCACGGATTAAGCCATTATCTTCAAAACATTTAATCGTCGTAAGCTGGCCAGCAAAGGATGCGCTTCCACCAAAGTTACTAAACATTGGCTCCACCACATCGACTTGGTCGAGATAAATATCACATAACGCAGAGGTGTTGTATTCCATAATGGTTCTTCTCTTGCCGAAAATTATCTTCACCGAGTATATAGGGTCATTAAGTCATTGCAATGACAAGCGACAATTAACTCGTCAGAGTTTGAGCTATAACAATTCCAACAAACAACAAGTTGGTGATCAGTGAACATTTGACGATAGCGGGCATCATAGGTGCTATCTGCGCAGGTTGATCACTCACCCACACCGCTTTACTGTGTTTTACCACTACCACAATGCTCAACAAAAAGGGCAAACTTATCCACGTTGGGCTGCTTTGCATCACTAAATACCAAGCAAAAGCGACCACCGCACCCGCCAATAGCATAAAGTGATATTGCTTGGCGCGCGTTTGCCCAAGACGTACGGCAACGGTTTTTTTTCCGCAAACTGCATCATTTTCAATATCACGCATATTGTTGACATTGAGCACAGCGACCGCCAATAAGCCACAGCCTAACGCGGGTAAGAACAGGCTCGGTTCCACATGGCCGGTATGCAAGAAATAGGTTCCAGACACCCCAAGTAAACCAAAGAAAATGAATACGGATAAATCACCTAAGCCGACATAGCCGTAGGGTTTGTTACCGACCGTGTAAGCAATCGCGGCCACAATAGCGAGCACGCCCAGCCCGACAAAAGCCAGAATACTTTGCACACTATCCAGTGCATAAAAAATCAACACCAAACCCGAGATAATCGTCAATGTGATGTTAATCAGCATCGCTTGCTTCATATCATCGAGCGTCACCGCACCGGACTGAATCGCTCTGATTGGCCCTAAGCGAGCCTCATTATCCGTGCCCTTGACCGCATCACCATAATCATTTGCAAGGTTAGATAAAATTTGTAATAAAGTTGCGGTAAGCAGAGCAAGCAGCGCTACTGGCAACGAAAAATGGCCCGATGAGAAAGCTAACGCGCTGCCCGTTAAAATAGAAACTAGCGCGAGAGGGAGCGTTTTAGGCCTGGCCGCATCAAGCCAGATATGGAGCGAATTCTTCATGCAAGGTCACTGCCGTTCAAAAAAGGGGTCAGTATATACTGTTCTGCTGGCGAGTATAACACGGCAATAAAAAGCCCGTCACTTTGGACGGGCTACAAACAGTGTACTGACCATTCGACCCGCTAAAGAATAAAGCGGCTCAAATCTTCATTCTCGACTAACTCACCTAGGCGCTGCTTGACATAGGCGGCATCGATAATCATTGAGGAGCCAGGCTTTTCTGTTGCATCAAATGAGATTTCATCCATCAAACGCTCCATCACGGTATGCAGGCGACGTGCGCCGATATTTTCCGTGGTTTCATTCACTTTCCACGCGGCTTCCGCAATTTGAGTGATGCCATCTTCAGTGAATTCAATGTGCACCTCTTCTGTCTTCATCAGCGCAATATACTGCTCGGTCAGAGAGGCTTTCGGCTCAGTCAAAATACGTTTAAAGTCATGGCTCGATAATGCTTCAAGTTCGACGCGAATCGGCAAGCGGCCTTGCAACTCGGGGATTAAATCAGAGGGCTTCGCCACTTGGAATGCACCCGACGTAATAAAAAGGATATGATCAGTTTTAACCATGCCGTGCTTAGTCGAGACGGTACTGCCCTCAATCAAAGGTAGCAAATCACGTTGCACCCCTTCACGCGATACATCTGGACCTGAGCTTTCGCCGCGTTTACAGATTTTGTCAATCTCATCGATGAAGACAATACCGTTATTTTCAACATTAAAAATAGCTTGATCTTTCAGCTCTTCCTGATTGACCAATTTTGCCGCTTCTTCCTCAGTCAAAGCTTTGAAGGCCTCTTTGATTTTGAGTTTGCGTTTTTTCTTGGTATCCCCTGCAAGGTTCTGAAACAAACCTTGCAGCTGATTGGTCATCTCTTCCATGCCTGGAGGTGCCATAATTTCAACCCCCATTTGAGGGACAGCGACATTGATTTCAATCTCTTTGTCGTCGAGCTTTCCTTCACGCAACTTTTTACGGAAGATTTGGCGAGTGTTCGAGCTCTCTTCGCCCTTTTCATTCTCTCCCCAAGCATCACGAGCTGGCGGCAATAAAGCATCTAAAATACGCTCTTCTGCTTGCTCTTGCGCGCGAAATTGCACTTTTTCCATCGCTTGCTGGTGAGTCATTTTTACCGCGACATCGGTTAAATCGCGAATAATGGTTTCCACTTCTTTACCAACATAACCCACTTCGGTAAATTTGGTCGCTTCCACTTTAATAAATGGTGCGTTGGCAAGCTTGGCGAGACGACGAGCAATTTCCGTTTTTCCCACCCCAGTTGGACCAATCATCAAAATGTTTTTCGGCGTTACTTCGGCGCGCAAGCTCTCTT
The DNA here is from genome assembly GCF_963874335.1 of Vibrio sp. V10_P2A27P122. NCBI lineage: Bacteria > Pseudomonadati > Pseudomonadota > Gammaproteobacteria > Vibrionales > Vibrionaceae > Vibrio > Vibrio sp. V10_P2A27P122. Next base: position 21,575 of record NZ_CAWNHY010000022.1, read on the forward strand.
CGAGCTGCATGCGACGCCAGCGGTTACGCAGCGCAATCGCCACCGAACGTTTGGCTTTATCTTGACCAATAATATGGCGATTTAATTCGTGAACAATTTCACGTGGAGTCATTTCAGACATCAGATTTTCCTTAATTCTTTACCCTAACACTGTCTTTATTTTTCGGTGGTCACTGTTTGTTGCAGTAGCAATTCCGCCGGTATTTCTAGTTCTTCGATAGTGTGGAAATGGTTGGTAAACACGCAAATGTCGCCCGCAATTTTTAGTGCTTTTTCAGCGATTTCACGTGCATCTAAATCGGTATTTTCTAATAATGCGGTCGCCGCAGCTTGGGCAAAATTACCACCCGAACCGATAGCAATCAGGTCGTTTTCTGGTTGAACGACGTCACCATTACCCGTAATAATGAGCGATGCAGTTTCATCAGCCACCGCTAAAATCGCTTCTAGCTTACGCAGTGCTCGGTCACTACGCCAATCTTTTGCCAGCTCAACCGCGGCCTTAGTAAGATGACCTTGATGCATTTGCAGCTTACTTTCAAAGCGCTCAAACAAGGTAAACGCATCGGCTGTGCCACCTGCAAACCCTGCCAAGACTTGATTATTGTACAGACGGCGAACCTTGCGCGCGTTGCCTTTCATTACTGTATTACCGAGCGATACTTGTCCGTCACCGGCGATGACAACTTTATTATTACGACGTACAGAGACGATGGTAGTCACGACAGGACCTCTTATTTGTTTTCACGATGGAGTTAGCAAATATATGAGGATGGTTGGGGAAGATTTCAAGTCACAAAAAACACTCACCGCGAATCGATTGGATGCGGTGAGTGATCGCTCTTATTGTGGTTCAGTCCAAATGGCGCACGGCTCAATTTTAGCGCGTTGTAATTTATGCTCGTCACGCTGCGCATCACGCTTATATTTGTATGGCCCTAATACCACGCGATACCAACTGCTGCCTTCCGTTTTTCGGATTTCACTTTTTAAACCCTGAAACGCGATATCAAGTTTACGGCTTTCAGCTTGTGCCGAAGTTTTGTACGCCCCACACTGCATAATGTAAGGGATTTCAGACACTTTCTGTTCTTTGGCTACCACTTCTACTTCACGTTTCGGCAAGCTATCCACGTAATCCCATTTTTCCTCTGGGGGCGGTGGGATCACTTTCTCTGGCTTAGGCTTTGCGACTGGTTTTGTAGGAACCACAACCGCTTGAGGCGGCTCAGGATCACGGCTGAGTAAGAACAGCCCATAACCAAAACCGGAAACGAGCAACAGTGCCAATAAGCCACTACGCCAAGGTTTACGACGTGGAGCTGTTTTTTTCGGGGTCGGCTTTTTCGGACTACGACCGCGCCTTACATAATCTTTATTAGCCACAGAGAATTCAAAAGTTGATGGTTTGTGCCAATGTTAATGCAGTTTCCAACGACTTAATAGTGCTGAAAGAGTTGCAGCGCATCAAAAATGCGCTGCATGTGGTTAGCTCAAGCGAGGAGGCGCTGCGCTTTCTCGAATCACTAACTTGGTTTCTAATAGTCGAGAACCTGCGCCAACCTCTTGACCGCGAAGAAGATCGAGCATCATGAGCATCGCTTGACGCCCTATCTCATAGCGCGGCTGTGAGATGGTCGTTAACGGTGGATCGCAGTAGAGCGCAAATTGAATATCATCAAATCCCACCACTGAAATATCTTGTGGAACGCGCAAACCCAATTTTTTGGCTTCCTTAATGACACCGATAGCCATACTGTCATTATGACTAAAAATGGCTGTGGGTGGCTCAGATAACGCCAATAATTGGCGCAGTGCTTTAGCCCCAGCTTCAAAAGTAAAATCACCATAAGTGCAATAATTAGGGTTCATGGTAATTCCTGCGCGGCGTAAAGCTTGTTGATAACCTTGATGGCGGAACTTACACAGCGTGGCCTCTGCTGGCCCCGATATTTGCGCGATGCGTTTGTGCCCGAGCTGCGTCAAATAGTTCACCGCTTCAAACGCTGAAGTAAGGTTATCAATATGTACCGTCGGCAACTCAAGTTCTGGCGCAAATTCACATGCCATAACCATAGGTGGCAGGTTTTTTTGCTCCGGCTTACTAACATCAAACGGCAAATCAGTTCCCAGCAACAACATGCCATCGGCCTGCTTAGTAAATACGAGGTTAACTAACGAACTTTCTCGCTTTTTCTGCTGACCACTATCACCCAACAGTACTAAATAACCATGTTCCATCGCCGCATCTTCGATACCACGAATGATCTCTGTGAAGTAAGGGTCACAAATATCAGGCACGATAGCGACAATGGTTTTAGATTCATTACGGCGTAAGTTGCGAGCGAGAGAATTTGGTGAGTAACCAGCTTCCAAAACAGCATCTTCGACACGCTTTCGCGTTGAAGATGATACTTTTTCAGGGTTCATCAACGCCCTAGATACCGTGGCGGTTGATACACCTGCAAGCTGGGCAACATCCTTCATTGTCGCCATAGAAATTAACCTCTTTAAAAGTTGTTACTGGGCTGAAATCACCCGTTGTTATGTTTATAAAATCCGGTTGTAAAATCTGGTTATCCATTTTGAACGCTGAGCTGTTATTCACAGCGGATATATGAGTGATAGTCTATTCATTTCCACCCAGAAAGTTACGGTCAGATTAACAAATTTTACATAATAAGCGTGAAGCCACTCACATTAGAGAGGATTAAATAGGCTGACAAAAATAACAGTAACCTTTTTAGCACTCGATTGCTTCAATATGTTACATCTCATTTCATCGAAAACGCTACTGAGGTTTAACTGAGATCTTGCGGTTCAATATCTAACGACCAGCGAATTTTCTTGGCTAATGGTAACAGTCCAATCGCAGGCTTAGCACTCATCAATAGTTTTTGCATTTTTGAGCGATGCTGAGTTTGCAGTAATAACTGCCAGCGATATTTGCCCGCTCTTTTCGCCAATGGTGCTGGGGTTGGCCCTAATACTAAGCACGAATCATCAAATAACGGATGCGCTTCTAACGTATGCCTAATTTGGCGTAAAAACTCTTCCACCATCGAAGCTTGATTGGATTCCGCTTTAAACAGTGTGAGATAGGTGTAAGGCGGCAACATCGCTATTTTCCGCTCTTCTAACGCGGTTTCTGCAAAATGACGATAATCCTTTTGCAACAGTGCTTGCAGCAAACTGTGTTCCGGGTGATGCGTTTGTAAAATCACTTCGCCGGGTTTACTAGCGCGTCCTGCTCGACCTGCCACTTGAGTAAATAGCTGCGCCAAGCGTTCGGCGGCGCGAAAATCACTGCTGTATAGCGAACCATCCACATCCAATAACGCCACTAAAGTCACATCGGGGAAATGGTGCCCTTTAGCGAGCATCTGCGTGCCAATTAAAATCTGATACTCACCTTGGCGAATCGATGATAACGCACTTTCTAAACTGCCTTTACGACGCGTACTATCGCGATCAATACGCACCGTTTTATATTCGGGGAAAAGCTGCGCCAGTTGCGCTTCAAGTTGCTCGGTACCTACCCCAACCGTGACCAACTGAGTGGAACCACAACCTTGGCACTGATGAACCACCGGACGTTGCGAGCCACAATGGTGACAACGCATGTCACTGCTGTATTGGTGAAAGGTATAGTACGCATCGCAACGTTTGCATTCTGCAATCCAACCGCATTCATGGCACATCAGCGCAGGCGAGAAGCCGCGCCGATTGAGAAACAGCATCACTTGGTTACCAGCGCTGAGGTGTTTTCTCATCTCAGCAATCAGCGGCGCTGATAAACCACTCTCTAAAAACAGGCCTTTCACATCCAACACTTTGTTTTTAGTGGGAACCGCTACGCCCGCACGCTGAGTTAAGCTTAAGTGATGATATTTGCCACTCAATGCATTATGCAACGTTTCTAATGCTGGAGTGGCAGAACCGAGCACAATCGGGATCTGCTCAAGATTTGCACGCATTACCGCGACATCTCTTGCATGGTAGCGTAGGCTATCTTGCTGTTTATACGAAGCGTCGTGCTCTTCATCAACAATGATGATACCTAGGTCTGCAAAAGGCGTTAGCAGCGCTGAGCGAGTACCAATAATAATGCCCGCGATATTATCACGCGCCGCTAACCACGCGTTGAGGCGCTCGGTTTCATTGAGCCCCGAGTGGACCACGGCAACTGGCACATTAAATCGCTTACGAAAGCGGTTAATGGTTTGTGGTGTTAGACCAATCTCAGGCACCAGTACCAATGCCTGACGTCCTTTTTCTAAAACGGGCTTGATTAAGTTTAGATAAACTTCGGTTTTCCCTGAACCGGTGACCCCTTCAAGTAAATAGCATGCAAAATGATGATGGCTATTAATTGAAGCAATCGCGATCGCTTGTTCTTGGTTGAGCTTGGGCTTTTCCACATCCGCTTCAACATTTTGCGGCCAAGCCGTCAGTGTCGGCCGTTTTTCCAGTGATTCTATCCAGCCTTTCTCTTGTAAGGTTTTGAGTACGCTGCTACCTACCTCTTCATCAATAAACAGTTGATGGGGCACAGCGCCAGACTCCAGCATCGTCATCACTTTGGCTTGCTTTACCGCTCGCCCGAATCCTTGCATGAGTTGATCGCGCCCACTGGGCGTCAGTTGCCACTCCACTAAGGTCGAAAAATCGGCCGCTTTCCCTTTGCGTAATGCGCCAGGCAAGGCATTAAATAGCGTGTCTCCTAATGGGTATTGATAAAATTGGCTACACCACAACAGCAATTGATAGAGTTTCTCTGGCCAGACTGGCTGGCTATCGAGCACCGCTTTTAGCGGCTTTAATTGATCGACTGAAAACTCAGATTCACTGACTATAGCGGTGACGATACCCACCAGAGTTTGCCGACCAAATGGCACCGACACTCGTCCACCAACAATCGGAAACAGATGACTTGGGATCTGATAATCAAACTGCTTATCCAATGGGACAGGTAAGGCAACGCGTGCAATGGTGGGGCGCATAATCGACCGTTCGTTCTACAAAAAATGTGAAAAGACAGTCTACTGGATGCGTCACCGAAATTCGAGCTTCGTCATTGGACAAAAATGTGGCGAAAATAGCGGCGAAATGGCTTGATCCACTGAAGAGGATTCATTAATATATCGCGCCTTGATGATATGGCTTCTTGCTTGATGTTAAGCAGTCAGCGGTATCAACATTTTTTTATTAACTACGTGTGGTGTCCGGCATAGATTCGGATAGCGACGCGGCCCAATTTGAGGTTATCCCATGAAAGCTGGTATCCATCCAGAGTACAAAGCAGTTAGCGCGACTTGTTCTTGCGGCAACTCTTTCGAGTTCAGCTCAACGCTAGGCAAAGATTCTATCCACCTAGACGTGTGTGACAAATGTCACCCATTCTACACTGGTAAGCAACGTATCGTTGATACTGGCGGCCGTGTAGATCGCTTCAACAAGCGTTTCGGTGCTCTTTCTAGCAAATAATCTCTTTTTTGCTAGAAAATTAAAAAAGGATGCTTCGGCATCCTTTTTTGTTGGCATTTTTTGTATAGTTGTCAGTACGCACTGGTCTTATCTGCGACATTTTCTCCATTTTTTGATGAAGCACGTCAGGTTCCCGCCTAGGAAGTTTGAGCGACATCCATTAGAATTATGGACCTTTTCCAATCCAACACGAGCACTTATACCTATGTCTGATGACACTCACCAAGAATTAACGGCAGAAGAACAATTTCGCCAACGCGCACTCGATTACCATGCTTACCCAACCGCGGGTAAAATTGCCATTTCACTAACTAAGCCTGCCGACTCGGCTGAAGACCTTGCTTTAGCTTACAGCCCGGGCGTCGCTGAACCGGTTCGTGAAATCGCACAGAACATCGACAACGTTTATAAATACACTGCGAAAGGCAACACCGTCGCTGTGATCTCAAACGGCACGGCTATTCTTGGTTTAGGTAACTTAGGTCCGATGGCTTCCAAGCCCGTCATGGAAGGAAAAGCGCTACTGTTTAAACGCTTTGCTGGGCTTGATTCAATTGATATTGAAGTAAAACACCGCACAATCGATGAATTTGTCGATACGGTTGCCAACATCGCCGACACCTTTGGCGGCATCAACTTAGAAGATATCAAAGCACCAGATTGCTTTGAGATTGAACGCCGTTTGATCGAACGCTGTAATGTGCCTGTTTTCCATGACGATCAACACGGCACTGCGATTGTTACCGCAGCTGGCATGCTCAATGCGATTGAACTGCAAGGCAAGAAACTCAACGAATGCACTATCGTCTGTCTTGGCGCTGGCGCAGCAGCCACCGCTTGCATGGAACTATTGATTAAGTGCGGCGCAATGCGTGAAAAAATCTACATGCTTGATCGCAAAGGTGTGATTCATACTCGTCGCGATGACATTAATGAATATAAGCAGTTGTTTGCTAATAACACCGACAAACGCACACTGGAAGATGTGATTGAAGGCGCTGACTTATTCCTAGGTGTGTCAGGCCCCAACCTGCTGCCTGCCGAAGCGCTAAAATTAATGGCCGATAAACCGATCGTATTTGCTTGCTCAAACCCGGATCCAGAAATTAAACCGGAACTCGCACGCGCGGTACGTGACGATTTAATTCTCGGCACAGGCCGTAGCGATTATCCAAACCAAGTCAACAATGTGTTGTGCTTCCCATTTATTTTCCGTGGCGCTTTGGATGTCCGTGCTAGTGAAATTAATGACCAAATGAAGCTAGCCGCAGTTGAGGCGATACGTGAACTGGCTAAAGAAGAAGTGCCGGCTGAAGTGTTGAAAGCTGCAGGCGTAAAAGCGTTAAGTTTCGGCCCTGAATACATCATTCCAAAACCGATGGACCCACGCCTACTGCCTCGTGTTGCTAAAGCGGTTGCTCAAGCAGCGGTTGACTCTGGCGTCGCTCGAATCGAGATGCCTGTCAATTACATGCAAGAATAATCACAAGCTTGAGCGGCTAAATGCCTCGCTCGAAAAAAAACCGCTGACTTTCAGCGGTTTTTTTATATTCTGAGACACAGAGCCAAAGTCACAATGGCAACTTACCCAGTATCCTCTCGATTTTATCTCGTTGTACCGCAATTACGCGCTACACTTCTTCATCATCATACGCTTCAAATTCAATGCCCATGGCGGTCATTAATGCTTTTGCTTCCGTCGGAATATCGTCTGGACGATCTTTTCTCAAATCTTCGTCGGTCGGTAAAGGTTGACCGGTATAAGCATGCAAGAAGGCTTCACACAGCAGCTCACTGTTCGTTGCGTGGCGTAAGTTATTGATTTGACGGCGAGTGCGCTCATCAGTTAATACTTTCAACACTTTCAATGGGATTGAAACGGTGATTTTTTTGACTTGCTCACTCTTCTTCCCATGTTCAGCATATGGGCTAATGTATTCCCCATTCCAGTCTGCCATTGCGCACCTTCGTTATCGTAATTGGTCGTTAAAAATTTGAAAGTTGGATTTTAGCGGGATTTACCGCCACAAGCAAAGACATATAGACGTCTAGATATATTGACGTCTTCTTTTTAGTTCAGTAAAGTGTGCCATTATCGACAAAGAGATACCCGAAATACTTGAAATTTCAGCAGAGCGACAAGTCAAGGCAGCCAGACTATGTGATTGAAGTAGGTGAATCTAGCCAACATCGCAGCAACTTCAAGTTAGAAAGGGGATAGCAATCTCACGCACTATCGGATATAGCTAATACTCGAGACAATGGACGTTGCCCTTTCGTTGTCCCCAGATAAAGCAGGAACCCCTCAATAAAAGTCAGTTTATTGAGTTTAATTAAGTAAGGAAACCGTCATGACCACTCGCAAGCCAGCCACCATCGCCGTTAGAACCGGTATTGAATCCGACTCTCAATATCATGCTGTTGTGCCTCCAATTTATCTTTCGACAAATTATAGCTTTCCTGCGTTTGGTGAAGTACCTAAATACGATTACACACGCTCTGGCAACCCGAATCGAGGTCTGCTCGAAAAAGCGTTGTTTGAACTCGAATCGGGTCAAGGCGCGGTGGTGACTAACTGTGGCACTTCGGCGCTGAATCTATGGGTTTCCGCCTTTTTAAGTCCTGACGATCTGATCGTGGCCCCGCATGACTGTTACGGTGGCACATATCGCCTGTTTAATACACGCGCCAAAAAAGGCGATTTTAAGACACTCTTTATTGATCAATCCGATCCAAACGCTTTGCAGGCCGCTTTGGCGAAAAAACCTAAATTGGTACTCATTGAAACCCCATCCAACCCATTAGTTCGCGTGGTAGATATTGCTGATATTTGCCAACAAGCACACGCCGTCGGTGCATTAGTGGCGGTTGACAACACCTTCTTAACGCCAGTTTTCCAAAAACCATTAGAGTTGGGCGCAGATTTTGTCATCCACTCCACCACCAAATTCATCAATGGCCACTCCGATGTGATTGGCGGAGTTGTTATCACCAAAACAGAGCGGCACGCTGAAGAGCTAGCATGGTGGGGCAACTGCCTTGGCTCAACGGGAACCCCTTTTGATAGCTATATGACGCTGCGTGGCATTCGTACCTTAGGCGCAAGAATGCGCGTCCATGAGGAAAGCTCACGTGCCATTTTGGACTATCTGCAAAGCGAAGCCTTAGTAAAGGTCATTTATCACCCGAGTTTGCCAGAGCATCCTGGCCATGAGATAGCGAAAAAGCAGCAATCTGGCTTTGGATCTATGCTAAGTTTTGAGTTTGCGGGCAGCTTTGAACAGCTCAAATATTTTGTCTCTCAGTTAACATTATTCTCACTGGCAGAATCATTAGGAGGCGTGGAGAGCTTAATCTGCCACCCCGCTTCGATGACTCACCGAGCGATGGGCGAAGAAGCGTTGGCCGAAGCCGGTGTTTCACAGCAGCTATTACGCCTATCGGTCGGCTTAGAAGATGCCCAAGATTTGATTGACGATCTCGCTCAAGCCTTTGCTAAAGCGAAGGAGGCCTATTAATGACTGCCCTACGTCAATTGCACAAGTTTGGCGGTAGCAGCCTTGCCGATCCTGAATGCTACAAACGGGTCGTTAATATCTTAAAAGAGTATTCTCAAGCTGATGATTTGGTGGTGGTTTCTGCCGCAGGAAAAACCACCAATCGTTTAATCGAATTTCTCGACGCTCTCAATAAAGATGGCCGAGTAGCTCATGAGAACTTGCAATCGGTCCGTCAGTACCAAATCGATTTAATCAACGCGCTGCTCGATGAAGATGCAGCGCAACCGCTCATCACTTTACTCACCAACGAAATTCGCACCTTGGGTCAGCTTTGCGCGCCCCTATCGCTAGCTCAACAAGCGGCGGTACTTGGCCATGGTGAAGTGTGGTCATCACGCTTATTGGCGGCGTTACTCAATCAACATAATCTTGCGGCTGTGGCACAAGACGCCCGCGAATTTCTTCGCGCGCAAGCAGGCACACAACCGGAAGTAGATCGCGCTTGCTCCTACCCTTTGCTGAAAGAAATTTTGGCACAACACGCGCATCACCGAGTGATCATCACAGGCTTTATGGCTCGCAGTGAACAAGGTGATACTGTGCTACTTGGGCGCAATGGTTCCGATTACTCCGCCACTATGATCGGCGCACTTGCGGAAGTAAACCGAGTAACGATTTGGAGTGATGTGGCCGGTGTTTATAGCGCCGACCCGCGCATTGTTAGTGATGCCTGTTTACTGCCGCTACTGCGTTTGGACGAAACCAACGAGTTAGCGCGCCTTGCCGCCCCAGTATTACACAGCCGAACTTTGCAGCCCGTGGCGCAAAGCACCATGGATTTGCACTTGCGCTGCAGTTATCAACCCGAAGCAGGATCGACTCGTATTGAGCGTGTATTGGCATCGGGACGCGGTGCCAAAATCATTACTTCACTTGATGATGTGCTGTTGATTGAGCTTAATTTTGCTCACGGGCATGACTTCCAGCGCCTACAAAATGATGTACTACGCAGCTTGCGTCGTGCTCAACTCGAACCGCTAGCTTTCGATACTCAAGCCGATCAACACCAACTGCGCCTTGCCTATACTGCTGAGATTTCAGGTGGAGCCCTAGCCCATCTGCAAGATGCCGCTTTTGAAGCAGAAATTAAACTCAAAGAAGGCTTTTCATTAGTCGGTGCCGTGGGTGCGGGAGTGACGAAAAACCCCAATCACTGCTACGGCTTTTATCAACAGCTACGTTCATCACCGATCGAGTTTATCTGTGAAGCCGAATCTGGGCTGAGTTTAGTCGCAGTACTGCGTAAAACGCCGATCACCCCCTTAGTGGTGGGTATGCATAACCAACTATTTCAGGCGCAAAAACGAGTCGCACTGGCACTGTGTGGCAAAGGCAACATTGGTTCGAGTTGGTTAAAACTTTTTGCTGAACAAAAATCAGAGTTAGAAAAACGCCATGGCATGAACTTCGAGTTGGTCGCGGTGGTCGATAGCCAAACCTATTGGTTTGATGAACAAGGTATTGATGCGGCATCGGTTTTAAAGCATTTTGACGATGAAGCGATTGCCAGTGAAGGAATGACTTGGCTACAACGATTAAGCAATATTCAAGGATATGACGAAGCGGTTGTGCTCGATGTAACCGCAAGCAAAGAATTGGCTGATCACTACCTCAACATTGCTGAAAATGGGATGCACCTCATCTCAGCGAATAAAGTCGCGGGCTCTTCCTCTAGCGTCGATTACCACCAAATAAAAGAAGCGTTCGCGAAAATTAGCCGCCATTGGCTCTACAACGCGACGGTTGGCGCAGGCTTACCCATTAACCACACGGTACGTGATTTGCGTGAAAGCGGTGATGAAATCGTCGCCCTCTCTGGTATTTTCTCTGGCACTTTATCTTGGTTATTTCAGCAATTCGACGGCTCAATACCGTTTAGCGAACTGGTCGATTTAGCATGGCAACAAGGACTTACCGAGCCTGATCCGCGCAGCGATCTGGATGGTTCAGACGTAATGCGCAAACTGGTGATCCTAGCCCGTGAAGCGGGATTACATATCGAACCGGAAAATGTCAAAGTTGAATCACTGGTTCCTGATGAGCTCAAGCACCTCTCACTGGATGACTTTTTAGACAAAGGCCAACTGCTGAGTGAAAAATTAGCCGAGAGACTAACCAAAGCACAACGTGAAGATAAAGTGCTACGCTATGTCGCAAGGCTTGAGAAAAATGGCAAAGCAACGGTGGGGGTTGAAGCTTTAGAGCGTGAACACGCTTTGGCTAACCTTTTACCTTGTGACAACATTTTTGCTATCGAGAGTAAATGGTATCGCGATAACCCGTTAGTGATTCGTGGCCCGGGCGCTGGTAGAGAAGTGACAGCAGGAGCTATCCAATCGGACCTCAACTTGCTGTCAAGCTTGCTGTAACACTCCAGCTTATTCCAGATTAAGGGGCCACTAGGCTCCTTAATTTAACTGCGAAAGGATGATATTAGGTCATGCATACCGAGGTTGAGCATGACTTGAAGGTCACTCACAATCAACATGAATAATATTCATAATTACAGTGTTGACATTAAATGCTATTCAATACATTCTGTGGACATATAGACGTCTAAACGTCAACTTAAGGAATGATAGATTGGCGGAAGAACGCCACAGGGAGAAATAAAATGGGATACACGCACGCCGGTCATATTGATGCACTCAACCAGAACGTGGCTGAGCTATCAGATAATATCAATGTCTCATTTGAGTTTTTTCCACCCAGCTCAGCGCAAATGGAAGAGACATTGTGGAATTCCGTTCACCGTTTAAAAACCCTGCAACCTAAATTTGTTTCTGTGACTTACGGAGCAAACTCTGGCGAGCGCGACCGCACCCATTCGATCATTAAAGAGATTAAAGATCAAACTGGCCTTATTGCAGCACCGCACCTCACTTGCATTGATGCCTCTCGCGATGAGCTGATTCAGATTGCCGATGACTACTGGCACAACGGCATCCAGAACATAGTTGCGCTGCGTGGCGACATCCCCGCTGGTGGCGGCAAACCAGAAATGTATGCTTCCGACTTAGTGACTCTACTCAAATCTCGCCATGATTTTGATATTTCAGTTGCGGCATTTCCAGAAGTCCACCCTGAAGCGAAAAGCGCGCAATCCGATCTGGTCAATCTAAAACGCAAAATTGATGCAGGTGCAAACCGCGCAATTACTCAATTCTTTTTTGATGTTGAAAGCTACTTACGATTTCGCGACCGCTGCGTAGCTGCTGGTATTGATGCTGAAATTGTACCGGGCATTCTACCGGTATCAAACTTTAAACAAGCTTCTCGCTTTGCCGCGCAAAACAACGTTAAAGTCCCCGGATGGATGGCGAAACAATTTAACGGATTAGATGATGACCCAACCACACGCCAGCTCGTGGGTGCAAGCCAAGCAATTGACATGGTTCGCATTTTAAGCCGTGAAGGCGTCAAAGACTTCCATTTCTATACGCTCAATCGCGCTGAAATGACCTACGCATTGTGCCATACGTTGGGCGTAAGACCGAAAGCATAAACTTTCTCTGCACTCATAACGCTATTATTGGTAAATGTTGCTCGTGATAAAACGCGATGATTGATTAAAAGTAACGCCGACTTGATGTCGGCGTTGTGGTATCACTTAAGCGAGCAGATTATTCCACGTCGTCCATTTTACCAAGTAAGCTACGAATACGATCTTGCCATGCACTCTGCTCTTGCTCCATTTGTTGCGCTTTTTGCTCAAGCTCTTCACGCGCTACTTTTAGCTCATTCGCTTCATTCACGAGCTGCTGTTTCTCTTCTTTAAGCTCTTCCACTTCCATTTGTAGAAGTGCGATAGTGTCAACTGCGGTTTGAATTTTTGCTTCTAGTAGTTCTAATACTTCAAAAGACATGGTGCATACCCTTAGTTATTCGGTTGAGGTGAACAAAATTTCACTTATTGGTTCATTCTACTCAGCACAGCGCTCAGAAACACTCACTATATGCAAATTTTCTCGCTATTTGGCTAAAAAATCGGCTCAACTTAACCGTCAACTCACTTAAGCGCCAAGCCTAGGCCGAAAAACACTTTATCTGGCCATGGATTTGCTCAATTTGAGGCTTAGCTTTGATCAAGTGCAATCCTTGTGAACTAAAAAAGCAAACGTTTACTATTTGATATGCTAAAATTCCCGCCGAAATTTCCTATTCCCTTTTCTTTGGAGCTAGCATGAAACGCGATTTAGCAATGGCATTCTCTCGAGTCACTGAAGGTGCCGCACTGGCAGGTTACAAATGGCTTGGCCGAGGCGATAAAAATGCGGCCGATGGCGCAGCGGTAGAAGTCATGCGCAACCTACTCAATAAAACCGACATCCAAGGTGAAATTGTAATCGGTGAAGGCGAAATTGACGATGCTCCAATGCTCTACATTGGCGAGCTTGTTGGCCTTGGTGGCGATGCGGTTGATATCGCAGTGGATCCTATTGAAGGTACGCGCATGACGGCAATGGGCCAGTCAAACGCATTGGCTGTTTTGGCGGCTGGCGAAAAAGGCAGCTTCCTTAAAGCACCTGATATGTACATGGAAAAGTTGGTGGTTGGCCCCGGCGCTAAAGGGTGCATTGACCTCAATAAGCCTTTAAAAGAGAATTTAGAAAATATCGCCGCCGCGCTGAATAAACCATTAGATACTCTAGTTGTGATCACCTTAGCGAAACCTCGCCATGATGCCACCATAGCGCAGATGCAAGAGATGGGTGTTCGCGTGTTTGCTGTGCCAGATGGCGATGTCGCCGCCTCGATCCTAACTTGCATGCCTGATAGTGAAGTCGACGTGATGTACTGCATCGGCGGTGCACCTGAAGGAGTGGTTTCAGCCGCGGTCATCCGAGCTCTAGATGGTGACATGCATGGCCGTCTACTACCACGTCATGAAGTCAAAGGCGATACGGAAGAAAACCGCATTTACGGTGCAAAAGAGTTAGCTCGCTGCGCGGAAATGGGTGTCGAAGCTGGCGTAGTGCTGAAAATGGAAGAGATGGCCCGCAGTGATAACGTCATTTTCTCAGCTACTGGTATCACCAAAGGGGATCTGCTGGAAGGTATTACCCGCAAAGGCAACATCGCCACCACAGAAACGCTATTAATTCGTGGCCGCTGTCGTACCATTCGCCGTATTAAATCAATTCACTACTTAGAGCGCAAAGACCCAGAAGTGCGCGCGATCATTTTGTAATCCGCCAGTGCTTTGCTCTGTTTTATTTTAACGACAAAGCATAGAGAGACAAAAAAGACCGCAATGCGGTCTTTTTTATTTACTCACTTTATACCGAGATGGAAGAAGCGATTAAAACAGCTCTTCAGCCACTTTATACAAATCAGTGCGAACTGGACGCTTCATATTTTCAATTGCGTCGATAATATCGTGGTGAACCAACTGCTCTTTCTGAATACCAACACAACGACCACCGTGGCCATCAAGCAGTAAATGTACCGCAAAATTACCCATGCGTGACGCAAGAACACGGTCAAACGCCGTCGGGCGACCACCGCGTTGAATATGACCCAGCACGGTAGCGCGAGTTTCACGTCCCGTTGCTTTTTCAATTTCTTTCGCCAGTTGGTTAGCATCCATCATCAACTCAGTCAGTGCAATAATGGCGTGTTTCTTACCTTTCTTAATACCGTCTTGAACATTTGCAATCAGTTGCTCCATATTCAGGCCAGTTTCAGGGGTGATGATGTATTCACAACCGCCTGCAATCGCCGACATCAGAGTCAAATCACCGCAATGACGACCCATAATTTCAACAATAGAAATACGTTGATGAGAAGAGGAAGTATCACGTAAGCGGTCAATCGCATCGATAACCGTATTCAATGCCGTTAAGTAGCCAATGGTGTAATCGGTACCAGCAATGTCGTTATCAATCGTGCCTGGTAAACCAACGCATGGAAAACCCATTTCGGTCAGCTTTTTCGCACCCATGTAAGAACCGTCACCGCCGATGACAACTAAAGCATCAATACCATGTTTTCTTAGGTTTTCGATCGCTTTTTCACGTACTGCGACTTCACGAAATTCAGGGAAACGCGCAGAACCTAGGAAAGTACCACCTTTATTGATAACGTCAGAAACGCTTGAACGATCCAATTTTTTAATGCGATCTTCATAAAGACCAAGGTAGCCATCGTAAATACCAAATACTTCCAAATCAGCACCGAGTGCCGTACGAACAACACCACGGATTGCTGCGTTCATGCCAGGTGCGTCACCGCCACTAGTCAAAACACCGATCTTCTTAATCATGCTCACCCTCGATTTTTTGGGAACTTAATACTAATTTTTTACGCTGTCCGTTAGCGATAAAACCGACAGCAAAATCTTTCTAATCTGTGCATAATGTTACCTTTCCTAAAGAGGAATACTACTGTTATTTGCACGAAATTATGTAAGTTTGCTACTTATGTAAGAGTATTACAGTTTTGAGTTAATGCTTTGTTGATTCATATCAGAATCAGGCTTATTTATTGTTCTTAAAAAGATAGTTAATAAGCGCGTTTTTGTCGCTACCACCCTTGTGATTTTTGCTTTTTTTCTGGTCCAAACACCACAGAATAAGGATCTTGGTGGATTAATACATCAGCTCCCGGGAAAGCCTCGAGTAGCTTATCTTCCACCTCATCGGAAATGCGATGCGCCTCAATCAAGCGGATATTGTCATCTAGTTCCAGATGTAACTGAATGAATCTTACAGGTCCAGACATGCGAGTTCTTAATTGATGCACACCCAACACACCAGCCACAGAAAGACATTCTGTGCGGATTTGCTTCAATTCCTCATCAGGTAACTTACGATCCAATAAGGTCTGAATGGCCTCTTGCACCATACGAAAAGCGCTGTAAAGAATATAAACGCCAATGCCGATCGCAAAGATGGCATCGGCCTGTTTAAAGCCAAACCAGCTCAATATGAGCGCGATCATAATCGCCGCATTCATGAACAGATCAGTTTGGTAATGCAATGAATCCGCGGCAATGGCTTGGCTGCCCGTTTTTTTCACGACATGCTTTTGGAACAACACTAAGCCAAAAGTCACTAGCATTGCAAACAGGCTGACATAAACGCCATATTCAGGAGAAGTTAATTCGTGTGGGCGGAAAAAACGGTCAACCCCATTGAGGATAAGAAAACAGGCCGAGCCTGAAATGAACATCGCTTGGGCAAGAGCCGCAAGCGATTCCGCCTTACCATGACCAAAGGCGTGCTCTTTATCTGCGGGCTGCAGTGCGTAACGCACCACGATTAAATTGACCACGGAAGCGGCAATATCAAGTAAGGAATCAATCAAGGATGCGAGTAGGCTGACCGAGCCAGTAACCCACCAAGCGATCACTTTTACTATCAGCAACAATGAGGCTACAAGGGTTGCTGTCCAGGCAGCAAGCGTAACAAGGCGTGCGTATTCTTGTTTCATATCACTAAAATCAGCTTGAGAATGAGCAGGTAGTATACCTTCTCAAATTAAGAATGAATATGACACAAAAATGAACAGGCCTCACCCGAGGCCTATTATCAATGATTAGCGGTTATCAATGACTAGCTATTTTTTTTCATGTGCTTAGGACCATTTTCCATGCACTTCTGCATGCGATCTTGTTGTAGCGTTTGCAGTTTTGCTTTTTGTTCCGGAGTTAGCACACTCATCATGTCATGACGTTTTTCTAGCATCTTGACACGGTGAGCGACCTGTTGATCGACCATCTCTTTGGCTAGTTCATTTGCCGCTGCCGCATCAAAGTTCTCAGCGAGCACGAGAGCCTGTACTTTGTCATGGTGCGCTTTCATTTTCGCTTGGCGTTGACCTTTGTGCTCACCCTTCATCGCTTCGCGATTCGCCTCACGCATTCCTTTCAACTTTGCTTGTTGATCAGACGTCAAATCAAGCTGCTGCATCATGCCGCGATCAAAACCGCCACACTCATCATTTGGACCTTTATGCTGCTCTTTACCACCAAATGCAAAGACGCTTGCTGTGCTAAGAGTCAGAGGAAGTATCACCGCCGCAAGTACTAATTTTTTTGCCATTTTCATCATCTATTCCTTCACTAAGTGGATTCTAACAAGCTGTATTCACAGCGCTTGAGTGTAGAATAGGGCCTGTACGGTAAAGCAACGTATAGTGAGCGTAAAGAATCGTAAAGAGCTTACCGCTCACTGAATATCTTGCCTATTTCGCAGTAAACTGTACCCATAACTTCCCCAACGACGAGGCGACACATGGCGCATATTCTTCTGATTGATGATGATACTGAGCTCACCAGCTTACTAAAAGAAGTCTTGAGCTATGAAGGCTTCGATGTCTCTGAAGCGAATGATGGAGAGAGCGGGCTCGCGGCCATTCATGATCGCATTGATCTTGTCTTACTCGATGTAATGATGCCTAAGCTTAATGGGATGGAAACGCTGAAAAAGTTACGTGAAAACTGGCATACCCCGGTATTAATGCTCACCGCCAAAGGAGAGGAGATCGATCGCGTCATCGGTCTAGAACTCGGCGCGGATGACTATTTACCGAAGCCTTTCAGTGACCGAGAGCTGCTGGCACGCATTCGCGCGATTTTGCGCCGAACCCAAACCAGCAATGGCACCAAACATAATGAAGTCATTGAGTGCCAAGATATTCAAGTATACCCCAGCAAGCAGGAAGCCTATTGCCAAGGGCAATTGCTGGACCTTACCACCACGGAATTTGCCTTGCTGACTCATTTTGTGCAAAACCCAGGCGAAACCTTAACTAAAGAAGCGCTCAGCCTTGATGTTCTAGGAAAACGGTTGGCGGCCTTTGACCGCGCGATTGATATGCACGTCTCGAATTTACGCAAAAAATTACCTGAGCGTGTCGATGGTAAATCACGGATTAAAACGCTGCGTGGTCGTGGCTACCTCATGATTCTGGAGGATTAATGCGCCTACCTAAAATCAACAGCCTTTATGGCAGAATTTTTGCCATTTTTTGGTTTACGATGCTGCTGGTGCTGATCGCAGTATTAGCACTGCCGCACCTTGATCCTCGTAAAACCCGTGATATACCTAGCGATGAATACCAACGTCTTACACACTTAAAACAGAAAATAGAGAGTATGTTTAAAGATGAGCATGAACTCACACGCATCCTCTTTCGTTTAGAAAGTAGCAGCAACAAGCGTAGTGAAGGGCACATGCGCGAGAAGAACGGCACTCCACAATTCTTTATCACAACGCCAGATGGCACAATCCTCACCACCAAAACTCAAGCCGACTTTAAGTTTAAAGCACTCCAAAATTTCGTGACCAGCATTGAATCCATTGATAAGCCACAACAGAAGCTCTATGGCCGTTATATGATTTCAGGTCCATTGCCAATTACCCTTGCTAAGCAAGATCTACTCATGTTTGTCGGTATTCGCTGGAATGAGCCCCCTCCGTTCTTATTGCAACTATTCGACCGTCCGTTCGGCCTACTGCTTGCCGTGATGCTCGTCAGTACACCACTACTCTTATGGCTCGCATGGGCATTGAGTCAACCCGCCAGCCGCCTCGAGCAAGCCGCCAAACGGGTCGCTCGCGGCGAATTTGTGGTCGACCCAAGCTTAGAAAAAGGCACCAGTGAATTTCGCCAAGCAGGAAAAAGCTTTAACCAAATGGTAGAAGCCGTCAATCAGATGATTTCTGGCCAGCAGCGATTGCTGTCGGATATTTCACACGAACTGCGCTCCCCTTTAACTCGACTGAGAATGGCCAATGCACTTGCCACTCGAAAACAAGGTAGCAGCTCAGAATTGGAGCGGATCGACACCGAAGCACAGCGTTTAGAGCAGATGATCGGTGAACTTCTGACGCTTTCGCGTATGCAAACCAATAGCCATCTCAGCCGAGAAACTCAACCGCTATCCAGTTTATGGGAGGAATTATTGAGTGATGCCCAATTTGAGGCGGAGCAGATGGAAAAAAGACTCACCTATAATGCGATTCCACCGCACACGATTTCCGGTACACCAAAACTGCTGATGAGCGCATTGGAAAACATTGTGCGTAACGCCATTTACTATGGCAAAGATGAAATCAATATTACCTTTTCGGTCGAAAAAGGCAGACTATCGGTTTGCGTGGAAGACAATGGTGAAGGCGTTCCCGAAAACGAGTTAGACGATATTTTCCGCCCCTTTTATCGTGTTTCCACTGCGCGTGATAGGCACAGTGGTGGTACAGGGTTAGGTTTAGCCATCACCGAAAGTGCCATTCGTCAACACAGCGGTACTATTCACGCAAGCCGCAGCCAATTAGGTGGGTTAAAAGTACAATTCACGCTCCCATTGGATAGTTAAATTCCACTTATGCCTATATCGCCAAATAACGGGTGACTTGTACTCAATAGGCTCGTCACCTTATACTTCCGGCCCACACTCCTTAAGAGCAGCTATACCATGTTTGATATCGCACTTTACGAACCTGAAATCGCCCCTAATACCGGAAATATTATTCGCTTGTGTGCCAATTGCGGCGCTAATTTGCATCTTATTGAACCGCTGGGTTTTGATCTAGAAGAGAAGAAAGTGCGCCGTGCAGGGCTTGATTACCACGATTTAGCGCGCGTAACGCGTCATGCCAACTTGGATGCCTTTATGGACTACCTCAATGCAGAGCGCGAAACGTACCGGATTTTTGCTTGTACCACTAAAACCACGGGGCACCACGTCGATGCGCAGTTTCAAAAAGGAGATGTGTTGATGTTTGGCCCAGAAACTCGTGGATTACCAGCGCAAGTCATCGAAAGCCTACCGATGACACAACGTATTCGTATTCCGATGATGGCAGAAGCTCGCAGTTTAAATCTCTCTAATGCGGTAGCTATTATTGCGTTTGAAGCGTGGCGTCAAATGGGCTTTGAAGGTGCGCAATAACAGCGCTAGTGCTCTAAAACGGTAGGAAGATAAATCACCAAATAGCAAAAAGGCCGCCTAGGCGACCTTTTTATTAATTCTAGATATTAGGCTAGATTACAGAACAGTTACTTGAGCTGCTTGTAGGCCTTTTTGACCGTTTTCTACATTGAAAGACACTTTTTGGCCTTCAATTAGAGTTTTGAAACCGTCAGAAGCGATTGCATTGAAGTGTACGAACACGTCAGCGCCGCCGTTATCTTGAGTAAGGAAGCCGAAACCTTTAGTTTCGTTAAACCATTTTACAGAACCAGTTGTTTTGTTAGACATAATGTGTCCCTTTTATTTAAATTCATAAAGTTATCGCGCTTATGCGCAATGCACTGATAGATTGAATTATTTAATGTTACTAATAAGGTAAGGGAAACACTGAGGACATCAACTTTTACGATGGGATTCTGAGAATTTACTTTTACTTTTATTTTTTGTTTCATTAATAACCCCTGAACAACAGAGCGAGGTAACTATATTCGCTAACGTTGCACTAAGCAATCTATTTCGGCATTTAATTTTTACAACTCAAAACAATAGAGTAAGAAACACCATAAAAAGTCTTTTATTTCAACCTATTATGCTCATCATCTTTACGTTCAAATTCACCTTCGAAGGTTTTTCCCGTTTCAGATGGTTCAAAGTCACGATCAAATGGGGCTTTGTTATGACGGCTATCATCAAACTGCGCCTGAAAACGGCCTGATACACCATTCACCACCACTTTATTCATCAAATAGTTGGCAAGCAAAGCCCGAGGCGCAGGCAATAACACCACCATACCAAGTGCATCGGTCAAAAAACCCGGTACTAAAAGTAGCACACCCGCCACCGCCAGCATCACGCCCTCAATAATTTGCTGCGCAGGTAGCTCACCTTGGTGCAAACGGTGTTGAACGCTAAGTAAAGTTTGTATCCCTTGACTACGAACCAATGATGCACCAACAAATGCCGTAATCAGCACCAAGGCGATAGTTGGCCACATACCTAGCAAGCTGCCTACTTGGATAAAGAGACCAATTTCAATGATTGGCACAAAAATAAAAGCCAGAAGTAAGATTGGAAACACACGCCCTCCTTTGTTTATTGCTCTCACCTTACCGTCAACCACAGGCGACTACAACACTCAACGCTCAATCAAAGAGCACCACCTCGCAGCCTAAATGACTAAATAGAGCCAGTATCTATCTTAAAATAGACCGAATATTGGCTCTATCTGAAATCCATTCATTCGCTCATTTTGCTAACAAAACCTGAACAAATCTCATACCACACAGACAAATCCAACCGCCGGCATCACAACTATTTATCAACGCGATAACTGTTTTTAAAACCTAAAAATAACGCATGTGAGTGCGTATCAAATTTTCATAAAATATTGACCTAAAAGGTGATCCACTTACTATTTTTTAAATCTAGGTTGAGTATGATGTGCCACAGAAGTCAGGACGGATTTTCCAGCCTAAAATTCTGACGAATGGATTCTTAAACTGCAGAAATGGCTAATAATTTCACTAATTATCAGAATAATTCTCTAAGGATCCTGTTATGGCTACCCTATCAGAAACGACAGCTGCTACAGCTAACTCAGCCACTCGTATCGAAGAAGATCTATTAGGTCAACGTCACGTTCCTGCTGACGCGTATTACGGCATTCATACACTGCGCGCTATCGAAAACTTTAATATTTCAAAATCAACCATTTCTGATGTGCCTGAATTTGTACGCGGTATGGTGATGACCAAAAAAGCCGCCACGCTAGCCAACAAAGAGCTCGGCGTCATTCCAAGCCAAGTGGCTAATTACATCCTCCAAGCGTGTGACTTGATCCTAGAAACAGGTAAGTGCATGGATCAATTTCCGTCAGACGTATACCAAGGCGGCGCCGGTACTTCTGTCAATATGAACACCAACGAAGTGATCGCAAACCTTGCTCTGGAATTGATGGGTAAAGAAAAGGGTCAATACGAGTTCATCAACCCCAATGACCACGTTAATAAAAGCCAATCAACCAACTGTGCTTACCCTACTGGTTTCCGCATTGCGGTATACAATAGCATCCTGAAACTGATTGATTCTATTGCCTATCTAAAAGGTGCGTTTGAGCTAAAAAGCCAAGAGTTCTCTGGCATTTTGAAAATGGGTCGTACTCAATTGCAAGACGCCGTACCGATGACCGTAGGTCAAGAGTTCCGCGCTTGGGCGGTCACCATTAATGAAGAGATCCGCAACCTAGAGTACACCTCTAAACTGCTGCTTGAGATCAACCTTGGCGCAACAGCGATCGGTACTGGCCTGAATGCGGCGCCGGGATATCAAGCGGCGGCGGTGAAACACCTTGCTGCGGTGACTGGCTTAGCTGTGGTACCAGCGGAAGATTTAATTGAAGCAACCTCTGACTGCGGAGCTTATGTTATGGCGCATGGCGCGCTAAAACGCCTTGCTGTGAAACTCTCTAAAATCTGTAATGACTTGCGTCTTCTTTCATCTGGCCCTCGAGCGGGTCTAAACGAGTTGAACCTACCTGAACTGCAAGCTGGGTCTTCCATCATGCCTGCAAAAGTAAACCCTGTGGTGCCTGAAGTGGTCAACCAAGTGTGCTTTAAAGTACTTGGTAACGACAACACTATTTCCTTTGCCGCAGAAGGTGGCCAATTACAGCTAAACGTGATGGAACCTGTGATTGCACAAAGCATGTTTGAGTCAATTGAAATTCTTTCAAACGCCTGCATAAACCTTCGTGACAAGTGTGTTGACGGCATCACTGTCAATAAAGAAGTGTGTGAAGCTTACGTATTCAACTCTATCGGTATCGTGACTTACCTTAACCCATATATTGGCCACCATGAAGGTGACATCGTGGGTAAAATTTGTGCGGAAACGGGTAAGAGCGTACGTGAAGTGGTGCTTGAGCGAGGCTTACTCACCGCCGAAGAGCTCGATGACATCTTGTCCGTCGAAAACTTTATGCGCCCTCAGTACAAAGCGAAACGCTACGAATAATCAAAAAAGGCTCTGATTCAGAGCCTTTTTACTTTCTACAAGTTATTAAGTGAGAAAAAATTGCGTTACATCATGGCGCAAAGCATACCGTTCAATATCGCTGAACCTGTAGAATGACCCTATTTTTCATTATCTTTAGGAGTATAAGATGTTCTTAATTGAGTTCCTTATCGTATTAGGATGTATCCTAATTGGTGCAAGGATTGGTGGTATTGGGCTTGGTGTGATGGGCGGTATTGGCCTTGCTGTACTGAGCTTTGGATTTGGCATGCAACCAACCAGCCCACCGATTGATGTGATGTTAATGATCATGGCCGTGGTTGCAGCAGCAGCCTCAATGCAAGCGGCTGGCGGTTTAGATTATTTGATCAAAATTGCCACTAACATTTTGCATAAAAACCCTCGCCACATCACTTTCATCGCCCCTTTGGTAACTTACTTTTTTACAATGATGGCTGGTACAGGTCACGTGGCCTATTCAGTACTGCCCGTTATTGCTGAAGTGAGCCGTCGCAGTGGTATTCGTCCAGAACGTCCTTTAGGTATGGCGGTGATCGCGTCACAATTTGCGATTGTAGCTAGCCCAATTGCGGCCGCCGTCGTGGCGTTAGTCGCCTTCTTAGAACCACAAGGCATCACGCTAACGGATGTGTTGATGATCACCATCCCAAGTACCATTCTTGGTTTGGCTTGTGCGTGCTTATTCGTCAATAAAATCGGTGTTGAACTGAAAGACGACCCAGAATATCAACGTCGCTTGCAAGACCCAGAATTTCGCGCAGAGATGGAACAAGAAGTATCAATTGCTGATATTCAAATCACGCCACAAGCGAAAAAATCGGTCGGGCTATTTTTGTTCGGTGCCATTGTGGTGGTGGTGATGGGTGCATTGCCTAGCTTGCGCCCACAATTTAACGGCTCAGCCATGGGGATGGCGCACACGATTGAAATCGTGATGCTGTCTATCGCGGCGCTGATCATTTTACTGTGCAAACCTGACGGCAACGCCATCAGCCAAGGTTCCGTATTCCATGCAGGTATGCGTGCCATCGTGGCGATCTTCGGTATCGCTTGGTTAGGTGACACCTTCATTGCCGGCCATGGTGCCATGGTCAAAGAAGCGGTCTCTGGCTTAGTGGAAGTCGCACCATGGACATTCGCGTTCGCGTTATTTGCTCTGTCGGTGATGGTCAATAGCCAAGGCGCAACAACAGCCGTGTTAGTCCCTGTTGCAATAACCTTGGGTTTGCCACCAGCCATTATTATTGCGGTTTTCGTTGCCGTTAACGGTTACTTCTTCATTCCAAACTACGGCCCTATCATCGCATCTATCGACTTTGACCGGACTGGTACCACTCGTATTGGTAAGTATATTTTCAACCACAGCTTTATGCTCCCAGGCTTGTTAAGCATGGTGTTTAGTATTGGTTTTGGTTTGTTGTTCTCCAATATTTTGATGTAATCTCTACTATTGTTATAAGGGAGCTTTGGCTCCCTTTTTATTTCTCACGTATCAAATTTTGATACATATCAATATATCACTCATTAATTACTTCTCTTCACTCATTCAGCTTAATGAATAAAATTTCAATATATTTACCCTACAACGATTATCCGCCTATCTCCATGTCTTCGAATAAAAAGCGTAAGAATATAATTCCATTATTTACACTCAATTACCCTAAATTAAATTCCCTAAAAAAATGGTGTATAACTCGGTACTATTTTTTTGTGAAGCAAGACAAAGTTACGCTTTAAAACTCACCTTAGAATTTATACAGATATCTGAGCAAG
>NZ_CAWNHY010000023.1:0-11124 GCF_963874335.1 Vibrio sp. V10_P2A27P122
GTTTGTAAGAAATCACAGTGTTTAACGCGGTGTTTGGTGGTGATTTTTTTATAACTATTTGTTTTTAATTAATATATCTATTTCTTTAGGTTGTTTTTTTTAAAATGATATTTTTAGGTGATTGTTTCTTAAAGCCAAACGAGTAAATTGAACCCTGTCGGAAGGATTCTGACAAGGAATTACAAAGCACCAAGGTTTGGTCTCTTCAGGAAGAAGACAAGGTTGTTCACGAAGAATAACCACGCAGGATGCTAGGACAGCGTAAGGATACAACAGTTGGCAGGATGCGAGCTGCATGGATTGGCGATGGACACCTTGTGGATAAGGCAGGACAACATCAGGATGATGTTATGGACACCGCTCAAGGAACAAGTGATGAGTATTGACCGGAGTGTTAGTACCATGGAAAGTTTGGACACCGCTAGGATGGCGATGCAGGATGAGCCGAAGAATTGGCCACTATTATGGATGATGCATGGAGCACACAATTTAGTAGCTGGACTGCTGCGAGTAAGACTTTAAGCCTCGACACATGCGTGTTGAGGCTTTTCTTATTACTTGCATTCTGGCTTTAGCGTGTTGTTGCTTCAAAAAAAAGTTCATATGATAAGTGCAGCAAAATAATAACAACAAAAAAACAATCTAGATCAATTACCTCATCGTTCGGTTGGTTTAATTTTCGGCTTCTTTGCAAAAATAGAGTACCAGATTTTATCTGGGCTAAGGCGTATTGCCCTGAGCCTAGTTGAGTCTTTCGGTATTATTTTGCGGCTAACAAGGATTGTACGTGACAACCGTAACAAGAAGAACGCTTCTTCTCCCTTACACCGATTCGTTAGAGTCTGATTTTTTGATGCTCAATTGTTGCGCCAAAAATCGGGCACAGATGAATGGCCCTAAAACGGTCGCTTCAGCAAAACAGCTTTTTCAACGAGTGCTTCATGATCCTCATTTGTACGCAATGGCGGTGTTAGATAATTATAACCGCGAATACATGGGGCATTTGTTCATTGAACTTGACGAAGAGCGAGCAGAACTCGGTTTTCTGTTTGATAAATTGTATTGGGGCAAAGGCATTGCAACTGAAGCATTGAAGGCTTTTTTACCTAAAGCAGCCTACCAATTGCAACGACAAAAAATTACAGCCACTGCTAATATTGGCCACCATGCCTCTATTGCGGTACTCAAAAAACTCGGCTTTGAGCTGTTAGGTGAGAAAGAAGATGTTTTTGGCCCTTATTGGGAATTTGAGTTTACATACGATGAGGCGGCAAATGAAAAGCAGATGGCCTAAAGCCTATCATTTGTAATTCACCTTGATAGCAGTCGTCACCTAGCGCAGAAAACTCAAACCAATAAACGGTATGCCAACGCCAGAGTCCTTCTGGCGTTTTGAATTTATGGCGTCCAAAAGCAACGCTGATCAGCTGTAAGTCGAGTTGTTCGCATTTTCGACTGATCGCCGCTTTTGCTAATTCGGCTTGGCGACGCTGTTGCCAGAAAAGAAAGCAGCCCAAGCTGAGTAATAAAATAGCCAATAGATCGCCTAGCATAAACATTCCAGTTATTGAGTTTTGGTCGCTTGCTGTAAGCGAATTAAGGCATCGGCTAATTCGATCGAAGGGCTAGAATGCAGCAGTGGCAGCAGTACCATTCGCAGTTCTGGCAGCATCACTAAATCAGCAAAGAGCTGGTTAAAGAGGGTTTGATTGCCTGTTTGCGCCAAGCGTAATAAAAACGTTTCGGCAAGTGATGGGTTAGACAATACATGCCACGAGCGCCCTGCAATGGCAATTAATATCTCTTGATGGCTCAAGCGTGGGCTTTGCAGAATACGTTCAACCAAGGTCGCGGTGAGTGCATTATTCGCACCTGATAAGGCTCGTATTAAGGCAGAGAGTAAGAACAGATCAGGTTCGTGGCTTTCGATGTGCAACATTGCCATCTCTTGCAAACGCAGCGCCAACTTATCATTCAACGGTGCACTATGTTCGAGCGCCCCCAGCAGGGCATACAAAGGCTGAGCGGGGAGGTGGTTTAATGCTTTCCTTAGTAACACGCTATTTTGTTCTTTGCTTAAACGAGCACAAATATCAGTAATGCCTTGTAAGCCGACCGTCTGCCAGTTTTCCCAGCCTAAATCCCCACTAAAATAGTGTTGCGCATGCTCATAATATTGGCTTGATGGTAGGTTCAACTGGGCGCGTATTTGGCTGTGGAATACTGCCATTTTGTCGTCGCTCGGTTTAAAGGTATAAGGGTTATTGGCAAGCTTTTGCTGCTGCTCATCGCTGAGGTCTTGATGCAAACGTGACCCCATCGCTTCAAGTACAAACTTGATGAAGTTACCTATCTCAGCTTGTTTGAGTAGGCCGCGTTCATCCAAAGAGAATTTAAGAAACCAGATCCAAGGTTGTTGGGCTTGGTTCCAATACGCGATGGCAAGATGAGCATGACGCTGCAATGGATAGGGATACGGTTGTTGACCTTTTTCTACTTGAGAAAAGTGTGTATTTTCAATCGGGCAGATGCGTCTTCCTAAATCAAAGATCCGATATTGGCTACCACTATTGGTGAGCAATTGGCTAAGCGTATGAATGGTATCCATGGATAAAGTGGCCTTAACTTGTGTTCTTGAGTAACTATTTTTGATCAATAACTCTCTTTGAACAATAAATGGTACTCTATAGCCCATTTTCAAGGTCACTTAGCAAATTAACTTGGTGAATAATGACAGTAAGCACAGAACTGACCCACCTGTTGAAGCAACTAGAAACTCAGTTACGCAATTCTCAGTGCTGGCAATCTCAGCCGCCAAGCGAAAGCGCATTGATGAGCACAGAGCCTTTCTCCATCGATACCCTCACTCCGGAGCAGTGGCTGCAGTGGATTTTCATCCCCAAAATGTTATTGGCAATTGAGCAGCAAGCAGAGCTTCCTCAAGGGTTTTCGCTCACTCCCTATTTTGAAGAGGCATGGCAACATCAAGCGGAATTGGCTGAGGTGATTGCGCTGCTACGTTTGATTGATGAGGTAAGCCAACCATGTTAGAGATTCTGTATCAGGACGATGATTTGGTCGCCGTGAATAAACCCGCAGGAATGCTGGTGCATCGCTCATGGCTAGATAAACACGAAACGCAATTTGTGATGCAAACGCTGCGCGATCAAATTGGCCAGCATGTGTTTCCCCTACATCGATTAGATAGGCCAACTTCTGGCGTGCTCGTGTTTGCGCTCTCCAGTGAAGTGGCGGCGCAAATGATGCCGATGTTTGCCAACCATCAAATGGAAAAAACGTACCATGCGATTGTGCGTGGTTGGATTGAACAAGGGGATGTGCTTGATTACCCACTCAAAATCGAGCTAGATAAAATTGCCGATAAGTTTGCCAAACAAGATAAAGAAGCCCAAGAAGCGATCACCGCTTATCAACCATTAGCGACAGTAGAAGTGCCGTATTCAACCGGGCGTTTCCCAACCAGCCGCTACTGTTTGGTGGAAATGAAACCGCAAACGGGCCGTAAGCATCAGTTGCGTCGTCATATGCACCATTTGAGTCATCCGATTATTGGTGATACCACTCATGGTGATGGCAAGCACAACCGCCTATTTCGCGATCATTATGACGCGCAGCGTCTGATGCTCCATGCCTCTGAATTACGTTTTACTCATCCGTTTACTGGCCAAGCATTAGTGCTTAAAGCTGGTTTTGATGAGGTATGGCAAAGGCTGTTTACTCAGTTTGAGTGGAGCCAGCCGATATAAAAACAAAACCCTCGCGATGCGAGGGTTTTGAGTATTGGGATGTAACTGAAAGTGGTGTAGCTTATCGAGCTATTCGGTTCATAAAAACCTTCAGTTCATAAAACCGACAGCTTATAAAACGCTCGCTACTTTGCTAAATATTCTTGAATGGAACGCTCGATTCCTTTGGCATCTAAACCTAATTCTGCATGCAGCTCTTCTTGTGTGCCTTGAGCGATGAATTGATCAGGCAAACCTAGATTGAGTACCGGTTTTAGGATTTTCTCTTTCATCATCAGTTCAATGACGCCGGCACCCGCACCACCTGCAATCGCATTCTCTTCCAAGGTCACTAGCACATCATGTTGCGCAGCCAGTTGGCGAATGAGTGTTTCATCAAGGGGCTTAACAAATCGCATGTCAGCCACTGTTGCATTTAGCTTATCGGCTGCTTCAAGCGCATTTGGTAGGAAAGTGCCAAAGTTGAGGATCGCGATTTTTTCATTCGCGATAGCCGTGTCACATTGGCGCATAATGCGTCCTTTGCCAATCTCTAACGCACTAAATTGGGTTTGGATTTCGACTCCCATGCCATTGCCACGAGGATAACGCACTGCGCTTGGCCCTGTGTGTTTATGGCCGGTATAGAGCATTTGTCGGCACTCATTTTCATCGGCGGGTGCCATGATCACCATGTTGGGAATGCAGCGCATGAAGCTTAAATCAAACGCACCTTGGTGAGTTTGGCCATCAGCTCCGACTAACCCTGCGCGGTCAATGGCAAACATAACCGGTAAATTCATGATGGCAACATCGTGGATCAGTTGATCATAACCCCGTTGTAAAAAGGTTGAGTAGATCGCCACTATCGGATGATCTCCCGCAATCGCCATACCTGTCGCAAGGGTGACGGCATGTTGCTCAGCAATCGCCACATCAAAATATTGTTGTGGGAACTCTTTTGAAAAGCGAACCATGCCAGAGCCTTCGCGCATCGCGGGTGTAATCGCCATTAATTTTGGATCTTGCGCGGCCATATCGCATAAAAAATCGCCAAAGATTTTAGAAAAAGTAGGTTTAGCATTGCTGCTTTTTGGCAGGCTAGTGTGGCTCGGGTCAAATTTAGGAACGCCATGGTAACCAATCGGATCTTTTTCGGCGGGCTCATAACCTTTGCCTTTTTTGGTCATGATGTGCAAAAACTGCGGGCCTTTGAGCTCGCGCATGTTGCGTAATGTTTTGATAAGTTCAATCACATCATGGCCATCTACTGGGCCGATATAGTTAAATCCAAGCTCTTCAAACAAGGTGCCGGGTACGACCATGCCTTTCAAGTGCTCTTCTGTGCGGCGTACCAGCTCTTTGATAGGTGGTATGCCAGAGAGCACTTTTTTGCCCCCTTCACGGATCGAGGTATAAAGGCTACCGGAAAGCAGTTGCGCTAAATGATTATTCAGTGCGCCCACGTTTTCAGAGATCGACATTTCGTTGTCGTTGAGCACGACTAACATATCCGGATGAACGTCGCCAGCATGGTTCATTGCTTCAAAGGCCATGCCTGCGGTGATAGCACCATCACCAATCACGCCCACCACTTTGCGATTTTTCCCTTCTTTACCTGCACTGATCGCCATCCCTAAGGCGGCACTGATTGAGGTGGACGAGTGACCAACAGAGAGCGTGTCATATTCACTTTCTTCGCGCCAAGGAAAAGGGTGAAGACCATCTTTTTGACGAATGGTCGACATTTTCTCGCGGCGACCAGTTAATATTTTGTGCGGGTAAGCTTGGTGGCCTACATCCCAAATCAGCTGATCGAAAGGGGTGTTATAGACGTAGTGTAGGGCAACCGTTAATTCAACCGTGCCTAAGCCTGACGCAAGGTGGCCACTCGACTGACTGACGGAATTAAGAAGGTAGTTTCTTAGTTCATCACACAACGTTGGCAGAACCTCTTTCGGCAGACTGCGCAGTTCATCGGGTGTATTTGCTAAAGCCAGTGTTGGGTATTTTGAAATATCAAGAGTCATAATTTTGCGCGCTTATAGTTTAGTTCTTGCGCTCGACGACGTATCGGGCGAACTCTTCGAGTGATTCTGTATTGTAGGGTATTGCTTCCAAGGCTTGAAGAGCTTCCTGTAACAGACTTTGTGCTTTATCAATAGCACCTTGTAACCCTAGCAGCGCTGGGTAGGTACTTTTATTGAGTTGTTGATCCGAGCCTTGAGGTTTACCTAATGTCTCGGTATCGCTAACGATATCCAAAATATCATCTTGAACTTGGAATGCGAGACCAACGGCATCGGCATAGCGATCCAATTGTGGTAGTACCGCAAGTCCTTTTTCACCAGCCGCAAGCGCACCTAAACGGATTGCACAACGCATCAAGGCTCCCGTTTTATTGCGATGGATCTCTTCTAATTCCTGCACTGAAACCAGACGATTTTCCGCTTGAAGATCCAACGCTTGCCCTATACACATACCTTGAGCACCGGAAGCTTGAGCCAACATTTGGACCATCTTAATGCGGTTGACTTGCGCATGTTCGGCGAGTTGACCTTCTGCCAAAATAGTAAAGGCCAGTGTTTGCAGGGCATCGCCCGCTAAAATCGCGATGGCTTCGTCAAATTCGATGTGACAAGTGGCTTTACCGCGACGTAATTCATCGTCGTCCATCGCGGGAAGGTCATCGTGGATCAATGAATAAGCATGAATACATTCTATTGCGCAGGCTGGGGTATCGAGTTCATCTGGCGTACAACCAAGCATTTGCCCTGTGATATACACCAAATAAGGTCGAGCTCTTTTGCCGCCAAGTAACAAACCGTAGCGCATCGCGTCAATCAACGGTTGTTTTTGGTGCGGTAAACGGCCTAACCAAAGGTTTAATTGGTCAATATTTCTTTGCTGATAGGAGCTCAGAGCCTCAATCATAGGGCACTCTTTCTACTAAGTTGTGGTATCTACTAGGTTACGATCGACCGTTTCCCTGTGACTTAATTGACAGGTTCATGTCACATAGCGAGCGATGAGATCGATAAATATGAGTCAGTAATAAGTATGTATCAGTAATACATGCCTATTACTCAGGTAGTTCAGTAAAGTCAGAGAGTGGCGCGTCATCGCTCGCACTGAGCAAAATACTGACTCGCTGCTCCGCTTCACTTAACTTACTTTGTCCAGCACGAGCAAGGGATATTCCGCGCTCGAATTTTTTTAGCGCATCATCTAAGGCTAAATCGCCATTTTCTAGCTGTTCCACTAAGCTATCAAGTTCTTCGATTGTCGCTTCGAAGGACATATTTTCAGGTTTCTTGCTCGCCATAATCTTTTTATCTTGGTAAATATGCACGAAAGTTACCTTAGGGCGTAGTGATGGTCAAATTTAACCAACGATTTTTGTCTGAAAAGTCCCTCTTTTGGAACTGTCACTATCACAAATAATAAAAATAATAATACGATACTTAGCAACCAGACCGATATTTACTGAAATAGTGACGGTGACTCAGAATCTTGGCCATATCAGTGTGCTGGCAACAGTGCATCTTTGCTCAGTTTAGGTATAAACTGAATAGAGAGAATTTCGGTATGATCCAATAATTTACTTAAAGATTTGAATCTATTGCCGATAACGAGTTTAAACTCATTATCGCAGGTAAGCAGCATGAGGAGTGCTTTGTGGATTTAGCAACGCTGATAGGCCTGATCGGAGGCCTCGCTTTCGTTATCATGGCGATGATTTTAGGCGGAAGCCTAATGATGTTCTTCGACGTCACATCTATCTTGATCGTAGTGGGTGGGTCAATGTTTGTTGTATTGATGAAGTTCACGATGGGACAATTCTTCGGTGCAGCCAAGGTGGCAGGTAAGGCATTTATGTTCAAATCCGATGAACCTGAAGATTTGATCGCGAAAATTGTAGAAATGGCTGATGCGGCGCGGAAAGGTGGTTTTCTTGCATTAGAAGAGATGGAAATTACCAATAGCTTCATGCAAAAGGGGATCGATTTGCTGGTGGATGGCCATGATGCTGACGTGGTGCGCTCTGCGTTGCAAAAAGACATTGTATTGACTGATGAGCGTCATTCACAGGGAACTGGCGTATTTCGTGCTTTTGGTGACGTAGCGCCAGCGATGGGCATGATCGGTACTTTGGTGGGCTTGGTTGCCATGCTGTCTAACATGGATGACCCTAAATCAATTGGTCCTGCCATGGCCGTTGCCTTATTAACTACCTTGTACGGCGCTGTTCTCTCGAACATGATTTTTTTCCCGATTGCAGACAAACTCGCTTTGCGCCGAGATCAAGAAAAGCTTAACCGCCGTTTAATCATGGATGGTGTTCTGGCTATTCAGGATGGACAAAACCCACGGGTCATTGATAGTTATCTGAAAAACTACCTCAATGAAGGCAAGCGTGTTTTAGATGTTGATAGCGAATAACGGAGCCTGTAATGGATGATGAAGAAGGCTGTAAATGCCCACCTCCCGGCTTGCCGTTGTGGATGGGAACCTTTGCCGATTTAATGTCGCTGTTGATGTGTTTCTTCGTACTACTGCTCTCTTTTTCCGAGATGGACGTACTGAAGTTTAAACAGATAGCGGGCTCGATGAAGTTTGCTTTTGGTGTGCAAAATCGTTTGGAAGTGAAAGACATTCCTAAAGGGACAAGCATCATTGCACAAGAGTTTCGCCCAGGCCGCCCCGAGCCGACACCGATTGATGTCATCATGCAACAAACCATTGATATCACGCAGCAGACACTTGAGTTTCAAGAAGGGGATTCAGATCGAGCGGGTGGTGTTCAGCGTGAAGAAGGTCAATTGACGGGGGGGCAATCCCCTGAAACTTCAACGCAGAATAATCAAAATACTCAATCGGAAATGCAACAACAGCAAGCAGAATCTATGTCGCAAGAGATGGAAATTGTTGAACAGGACATCAAAAAAGCGTTAGCAAGAGAAATCGAACAAGGCGCTATTGAAGTTGAAAACTTAGGTCAGCAATTGGTGATCCGTATTCGTGAAAAAGGTGCGTTTCCCGAAGGTTCTGCATTTCTACAACCTAAGTTTCGTCCATTGGTTCGTCAAATTGCCGATCTGGTTAAAGATGTGCCGGGCATTGTGCGTATTTCTGGCCATACCGACAATCAAAGTGTCGATTCTGAATTGTATCGCTCAAACTGGGATCTTTCGGCTCAACGAGCGGTTTCTGTGGCGCAAGAGATGGAAAAGGTTCGTGGGTTTTCTCATCAACGACTCAGGGTGCGTGGTATGGCCGATACCGACCCAGTCGGCTCTAACGATACGGAAAGTGAACGTTCACGCAATCGCCGAGTAGAAATCAGTATCATGCAAGGTGAACCGCTGTACAGTGATGAAGTTCCATCCGTTCAGTAAGTTACGTTGGATTATGTAAAAACACATAGACGAGCGCTAAGGCTCGTCTTTTTTATGGTTATCACCTCGTGTATAATCCTGCGCCCTTAGCGGTGTATCAGTAGCAAGCAGAATGCGACCCATTGATTCACCACGTTGCCCAATCAGATTGCGAATAGAACTATGAAATTTATTGTTAAGCCCCATCCGGAAATTTTTGTTAAAAGTGACTCAGTACGCAAGCGCTTCACAAAAATTTTAGAGTCCAATATTCGTAATATCATCAAACGAAGAACAGAGTCAGTCGCGGTATTTAACCGTCGCGATCACATTGAAGTGGCTGCGCAAAGTGACCAATACTATCAAGAAGTCCTTGAAATTCTGACTCACACTCCTGGCATCCAGCAAGTGCTCGAAGTGCAGCAATCTGAGTTTAAGGATATGCATGACATTTACGAGCAAGTGTTAGCGCTCAGCCGTAATAACATCGAAGGAAAAACTTTTGTCGTGCGTGCTAAGCGTCGAGGAAAGCATGATTTTACCTCAATCGATGTTGAGCGTTATGTTGGTGGTGGTTTAAACCAAGCAGTTGAGAGTGCAAAAGTTCAACTTAAAAACCCGGACGTTACCATCAATATTGAAATAGCCGATGAATTGCTCAATCAAGTGATTGCCCGTTATAAAGGTTTAGGTGGTTTCCCTCTTGGCACTCAAGAAGATTTATTGAGTTTGATTTCTGGTGGTTTTGACTCGGGTGTATCAAGCTATTTACACATCAAACGTGGCTCAAAAGTGCATTATTGCTTCTTCAATTTAGGCGGTCCAGCGCATGAAATTGGTGTAAAGCAAGTGGCCCATTATTTGTGGAATAAATACGGTTCTTCAGCCAAAGTGCGTTTTATCTCGGTCGATTTCGAGCCTGTGGTGGCTGAAATCTTAGAAAAAGTAGACGATGGTCAAATGGGTGTGGTGCTAAAACGTATGTTTATGCGCGCCGCAGGCATGATAGCTCATAAGTTAAATATTGAAGCTTTAGTGACCGGAGAAGCGTTGGGTCAAGTTTCGAGCCAAACTCTAACTAATCTTCGTCATATTGATGGTGTGACAGATACTCTAATTTTACGTCCTCTCATCAACTGGGACAAAGAAGAGATTATTAAAGTGGCGCGCGAGATTGGAACAGAAGATTTCGCCAAAACGATGCCAGAATACTGTGGGGTTATTTCAAAAAGCCCAACAGTTAAAGCGGTGAAAGCGAAATTAGAAGCCGAAGAAGCGAAGTTTGATTTCTCAATCCTAGAGCACGTAGTTTACAACGCTCGTCAAATGGATATTCGTGATATTGAGAAAGAGAGCCAAGAGCAAGCACCTGAAGTTGAACAAGTGACCGCTATCGAAAAAGATGCGGTGGTACTTGATATTCGTAGCCCAGATGAAGAAGATGACAAGCCACTGCTGATTGAAGGTGTGGAAGTAAAACATTTGCCTTTCTACAAGTTATCGACTCAGTTTGGCGATTTGGATCAATCGAAAACATATCTCTTATATTGTGCGCGCGGTGTGATGAGCCGGCTTCAAGCTTTGTATTTGAAAGAGCAAGGCTTTAACAACATCAAGGTATATCGACCTTAATCGTTATCTCGATACAGAATCGACCGCTCACGTTTTCGTGAGCGGTTTTTTATGGCTCCGACTTAATCACAGACATAAAAAAACACCGCCCAAGGGCGGTGCTAAAGAATTTGACAGACAGGTCAAACAATAAATACAGGAAGTATATGTTTTGGTGCAGGGGATAACTGCACAAAACAGGATGGTAGAATTCTACCTCACTCGAAATACGAGTTTGCAAACACAACATCGCAACAAAAGCCAATTGATTCATAACTGAATCAAGCCGTTCAGGCCTTGTTGCGGGGTGAAATATAGAATTTCTCTAGCCGCTCGGCAATGGACAATTTATAATGTTTCAGATTAAAAAAACTAATCTAATTTTTGAG
>NZ_CAWNHY010000024.1:0-11062 GCF_963874335.1 Vibrio sp. V10_P2A27P122
CTTTTTAATTCAATGGCACATATTACCTGTCAATTCGTTCGCATCAACCTTTATTGTCGATTCGTGGCCGAATTCTTAGTAGAAAGCGTAAATTGATTCATCAATGTTTCTAAGCGCTGCGATAGCTGTTTTAAATTGACGCTGATTTCTCGGGTTTGCGTTGCCGATTGAGACGTATCATCAGCATGTCGAGTAATGACTTCGATCTTCCCTTGAATTTCTTGGCTGACTTGTGTGGTCGTTCGTGTTTGATCTTGAATATTGTTTGCATGATCAAGCACCTGCTGCATCTCTTGTACGGCATTACTCATTGCGGAAGATAAGACTTCGACTTCATTTGAACGTTGATGCGCATGTGAGCAGACCAAATCAACTGAGGCGAGCGATGTTTCACTGTCACGTTGGAATTGAGCGATGATTTTCTCAATGTTTCCAGTCGCTTCTGCCGTTCGTGAGGCGAGTTTTCGCACTTCATCGGCCACGACCGCAAAGCCTCTTCCTTGTTCACCCGCTCGTGCTGCTTCAATCGCCGCGTTTAAAGCCAGCAAATTAGTTTGTTCGGCGATACTTTTAATCGTTTCAAGAATGGAGGAAACCAGCCCTGTCTGATTATTAAGTTCAGAAATTTTATCTTTCACGGACTCGATATCGCTTACCAAACCTTTGATATCTGCGCTAGCTGTATGTGCTTGCTGTGCACTTTGTTGAGCGACGTTAGCGGTATGTTTGATAAGCTTTGATGCATCAACCGTAGCTTGATTAACCGTCTGTTGTTGAGATTGCATCTCTTCAATATTGAGCTGGACGTCAGAGGTTTCACGCTGCTGATTTTTTGCCGCTTGGTTGGTTGTTTGTGCTACGTCGGTTAACTGGTTTGCTGAATCGGCAAGCGAATGAGAGGTCTCTTGCACTTTTGCCAAACTGTCCGAAACCGTGTCCATTAAAGAGTTGATGGAGACCGCGAGTTGTCCGAGTTCATCTTTTTTGGTGCTGATAAGTCGTTTTGATAAATCTTTGCTCTTACTGATTTCACACATGAATCGTGACGTATGCTGGATAGGGCGAACAATCATCTTGCGGATCAAAAAAAGCGTGATCATAAATCCGATAAAGGCAATGGAAGCCATAATAATAACGGCAATGACAGTGTGAGTACTGATCATTTGGTTTACATGGCTCAGGTTATATTCAAGACGAATAGCTCCTAAAACGGTTCCTTCTTCCACCATATGACAAGATACGCAGTTTGTGCCTCGGTAATCTAGGCTTGATTTCATCGGTAAGGCGACGACCAATCCTTTCCCCCAGGAAGCATTGAATGGTTCAATGACGGTTTCCCCGGCCAGTGCGCGTTTATCTATCTCGTCCATTGGCTGTTGATTTTCTTTTCCAGGACCATAAAGTTTACTGACCGCTTCTGAACGTAATACTCGCACCTGTTCAATACCATCTTGCGCGAGTGCCTTTTGGCGCAAGGTCTCTTTCTGAGCCATGGTACCAGTCAACATCATCATATTGAGGCTATCAAAGTAGTTACTCGCTTTATCGTGTAACTGCTCGCTCAACACCGAATTGAGCAGGTCACGTTGTTGTATATATTGATAGCTCGTTGACACCGTTAATACAAAAGCAAAAACGGTGATGAGCGTAAGTAGCAATTTAGACGTGATTGTTGAGTTCATGATAATTTTATTATTATTGAGAGGGTGACAGTGTAAATATAGCGTTAATATGCACTAGTGCAAAAGTTGTAGTCTTTGGAGTGTGACCCTATACATACTATAGGTTTAACAAATGTGATGTGGCACGTCATGATTCCCTATTAATGCTTAAAATATCACTCAAAGGCGTGGGATTTGCCGTTGTATCACTGTGAAAAATTGTACGGTTTTATCTGTCTTACAATGCAAACAAAGCTGCCTAGAAACTTGTTTCGTGAGTCTATATTCCTTAGTATTGCCTCTCTTTTAAAAGCTTGAGAACCAAGATGAAAACAGAATTATACAAAGAGTTTATGTTTGAAGCCGCGCATCGTTTACCTCATGTACCTGCAGGGCATAAGTGCGGCCGTTTACATGGGCACTCTTTTTTAGTTCGTCTGTATGTAGAAGGTGAGGTCGATCCTCATACTGGTTGGGTGATTGATTTTTCTGAAATTAAAGCGATATTTAAACCTATTTATGATCGTTTAGATCACTATTACTTGAATGACATTGAAGGGTTAGAGAACCCAACCAGTGAAGTGCTTGCGAAATGGATTTGGCAACAATTAAAGCCAAGCTTACCACTGCTCAGCAAAGTTGAAATTAAAGAAACCTGCACGGCGGGTTGTATTTATAAAGGCTAATACCAGCAGATAATTCCCAACAATAAACAATAAACAATAAACAATAAACAATAAACAATAAACAATAAATAACAAGTAGATAGGCACTACTATCGCGCCTATCTACTTACCCAATATAAAGAGCCTAATAACCCCAAATTTGGCTTACATATTCAGGATGATCGATATAGGGATTTCGGTTACCTTGAAATTGATAAACGGCGTCATTGCGCTGGCGTTCTTTAGCACTCACAGGATCTTCTTGGTGCCAACGCTTTAGCATAGCCAGAGCCCAAGCTTCAAAAACCACGGTGCTAGTACCATCAAGTATGGCATCAGCGTTGTCAGTATTTCCTTGCCAGCTGCCGATACGGTTCTCGTAGCGGGTTGCCATGTAAAAATAGGCGCGCGCTAGATCGCCTTTAAATTCATCAATAGGCTCAAATACGGTGCCATTATAACCTAGCGTATTGCTTGCACTGCCAAGTTTTGAACCATTACTTGAGGTATAAGTGATATGACCAACTTCGCCAAATGGCCAGTTACTGCGTTTTGCATTAACAAAACCATCAGTGGCAAACAAGTGGTGACCGTCGGAATTCATTGGCTCAACGCTGCCCCCAAACCAACTTTTAGGAAATGAGTGTTCCCTATTGTAACAATCGCCTTCTCGTCGATACTGACCACACTGATCGCTGACTTTAGTAAAACTAACACTGTCGTTGTTGTCAGGTTTCTCAGAATAGATATCTAACATTGAACCGTCATTCTCATAGTAGTTATCTATGTCTGCATTTTGTAATAGTGTCCAAATTGCGGAATAACCGCGGCTATTATGATTCTTTATGATGTTGTATAAGGCCGTTTTTAGTTCAAAACCTGTTTTTCCTATCGCGGCTTGATAATAGTCATGGTTAGCGGGAGTTGTTGATTCACCAAGTAATAAGCTGTTTGATTGGTTGTATTGAAATTCTCCACCAGAGGCCAGTATTTCCGAGCCTTTGGCTAAGGAATAAAGGCCATTGCCAGAGCCACAGCAAATACCATCACCATAACTGTCATGGATGGTGAATTGATATTCACCATCCGATAAGCATATTTCTTGGCTATAAGATGTGGAGTCTGAGTAATTATTACCCGCATAAATAACCTGTGAGAGGCTGTTTTTTATTTCCCAACTTGTTTCAGAAGCATATTGATCGGTGGTTAAATTCAGAGTCAGGTTGTGAGCGCGACATGTCACATGGCTTGATGGTTGCTCAGCGTTACTATTTTCTGTCTGCGCACTGGTAAGGGGAGAGCAAAGCAGTGCCAGTAGGGTAAGGTATGAAATTTTCGTTGTCATAATTTTCTCATTGGATAGTTAAATCGCAACTAAGATAACCATTTGCTCAGTCAATAAATTAAACCTATATCGCATTTTAATTTGTTATGTATGTGATGTTTCATTATTTATGCAGGAGATCTCACGTTCAGAAGGCTGTGCAAAAAGGTGTTCATAAAAACCTACGCAGTCTGCATATATACAATCTCTTTTCTTACCGCGACTGACACGCTGCCGTTTAGTCAATACCTGTGCGATAAAATTGCCAAAAAAGTTGATCGCTTAATCCTCTCAATGCTCATGAACAATCGTAATCATTCTCTTTCGGTGTGCGTGTTATATTCTTAAGTATCATTGTTTCTGATTGATTTTAATAAAATCATTTATTGTTTGTATGCATTTTTGTTGCACACTTTTTCGTGTGAATTCTCACTTTCAAGACGTCAACCTCATTGGGTTGGAACCCTTATCTCGTTACGGACATAGTGATTCTATCGAAATGAAATTAGGTAACTAATAATGAATCGGTAACCCAGTTGTCTATATCCGGAATCGATTGTTGCTTAACCAGCGCAGATTTCGTGGGTTGCTGCTGCTGAAATTCAGGCACGTCACTATAAACTAAAATGAGCAATCCAATGATGAATAAGAAACCATTAACGCTTCTGGTAGCAGGGCTACTGGGAAGCGCACCCGTTTGGGCGCAAAATGAGCTCACCTTGATCCAGATCGGGGGAAAAATCGTCGAGCGGTTAGAATCGATTAAAGCGACCGCCGAACGTGGAGAAGGGGTGTTTGAACGCAACGGTGAGCGTTGGATCC
Source organism: Vibrio sp. V10_P2A27P122 (assembly GCF_963874335.1). Classification (NCBI taxonomy): domain Bacteria; kingdom Pseudomonadati; phylum Pseudomonadota; class Gammaproteobacteria; order Vibrionales; family Vibrionaceae; genus Vibrio; species Vibrio sp. V10_P2A27P122. The sequence goes on from NZ_CAWNHY010000024.1 coordinate 4,473, forward strand.
ACTACAAAGGCTTCGATTATCGGCTTAGTTACAAAAATGATCTGCAATTCCCCTTTATATCTTATCAAAGTGGCGATGATACGCCTTATCGCAATGTGATCGATTTTGTCGATCAGAGTTGGGAATTCATGGTGTACGACGGCGGTTTTTATCTGATGAGCCGCGAATTTGGTGTTTACGAATCGGACGAGCAAGGCTGCTTTGTGGAATACATTCCTGCGGCACACGGGTCTAAGCGCGCCGATGGTAGCTACATCTGGCAACGTGATGTCATCTATCGTACCGAAACCTCTGATTGTGGTGCGTTAGTGAAGCCAGAGATTACCTCGTTAACCGTCTCGAGCCTGTCTGATGTCGGTGTGTCATTTGACTGGCTTGGGCAAAATGAAGCCGATAAGACTCAGCTCACCTTAATCAATTTGAGTGATGCGAAGGATGTTCGCCGCTATGATTCGGTTTCTGCGGGCTTTTTTATCGGTGACCTTAAGCCTGGCACATCATATGAGATGGTGTTGAACTCGTGTAATCCAGTGGATTGTGCTGAGCCCAAGGTAGTGCGCTTTACTACTCAAGATGCTCGAGTCGGTTTTGCCGATGAAATCCCAACCCCGAACCATTTGCAAGGCAGTTTAGAGGGTGGGTTGGGCATTACTCAAACCCATACATCAGTCGCGCCGAATAGCAATGAGTTAACTGGTCAAGGTCATTTGGACGTGATCATGAACCGTGAAGCGATGCTGCTGTTTACCCCGCAACAAGGGGAAGAGATTAACCAAGTCCGCGCCGAAGTGTTCCTCGATGGCGAATTAGTGCACACCACCTTGATGCTGCCGCCCAGTGCTCTGGCCGCATCGGATCAGCCAGAGAATGGCCGTATGAAGGTGGTGTTCTCTCATCACGCTTGGTCACTGCCGCTGCAATGGAACTGGATGAAGCCGGAGCTCTCACTGCGCTTGACCGACAACTTAGGCCGTGAAGGTGTGCTCAGCCAAGGAGACATCCAGTTTGGTGGTGCGCCTGAGTTGGTGATTCAAAATATCGACATGGGCATGCTGACTCAACCGCGTAACCACAATACGATGATTCAAAATCTTCCAACTTTGGCCGCGGATTATTTCCAAAAAATACCCGCGTCTAAATTGGTGATGGCTGACTACACTCCTGCCTATTTCCCTGTTGTCACTATGCCAAATGGTGTGGTGTACACCGATAAGAGTGCGAGTACGGGTGGTTGGCACAGCGGCGATATGCGTGAAGCGATCGGTAAAGCGTTGGTCTCTACAGGTGTTAACAACGCCAACGTCGGCATTGTGAGTAGTGCGGGTTATTCGCAGCAATACAACCGCCGCTACAACCACATTACCGCACACACCAACGTCGGGGTGTATACCAAAGAAGGTACAGATTTAGCTCAAGTTGTGGTTCATGGCGGCAGTGGCGGTGGCGGTAAAGTAACCCTGCAAAATACTACCGGCAATGAATGGTCCCATGAACTGGGGCACAATTTTGGTTTGGGTCATTATCCGTTCATGGCGTCGATTCATGATATGGAATCTGGCTGGGGTTGGGATGCGTTCCAGCAACGCTTTATTGGTAACTTGCACTGGAAAGGCGACGTTTACACCCAACAGCAAGGTGACGATATTGTACCGCCGTTTAAAGATGCGTTCCGTTTCCTGCGTGATGCGCAAAATGGCGGTGAACAAGAGTACGTTGGCACCATCAGCCGCTTTACCTTGGAGCATCCGGCTCAGTCGCGCAAAGCACAGCGTTGGATGAACAACGGTTTTAACCTTGATAGCAACAGCCCAAGCGGTTATGTGCAGTGGGATCAGAGTACCCAACGTTATAAAGCGGTAGAAACCGATACACCGAAACCGCAGCAAGTGGGCGTACCCGTAGTTACTTTATTGGGGATTTACGATCCGCAGAATGAGAACCCTAGCCAAATCTATCCTCTGATTTACTCGAATTATGGCAACGTGTTTGAGCTGCCACAGCCAGAGCAAGGGGATTATCAGTTGGAAGGTTGGCAAGCGGTGGCGAACCTGACTCAGGCACAGCTCGATAGCGATATTTGGCAAACATTACGCATAGATGGTGAGCAGCAACGTTTGTGTAAGTTTACTTTCCAAGCGACCAATGGCGATAGATCGCAGTTTGTCGGTGGGGTTGAACCCAGTACCGACCGTTGTTCTGTTGGACGCGATGTGACATGGAACATCAACGTGAACATGACTTCTGCACAAGGCGAGTATGAATTGCTTTCCAAGTATGGTCGCGGAACGGTGACTTACACACCGACGGCCGATGTCGGTGAAGTGAGCCTATGTACACTCAATAAGTCTGGAAATGATCACGATGGAGCTGGATTTGTCGTCGGTAACCAATGTGAACAGATCGCAGGTGTGATGCATAAAAATGGCCAAACGTGGCGCTATGCCATTCGTGGCGATGAAGTGTTGCGTCCTACTTACCAGGTTCAGGGCCAGTGTCAGTTGGATGTTGAATTTGCAGATGGGATCCACGAACAAGTTCGATTAAGTGCCTCTCGCCACGCTGGCAATGAAAGTAACAAGTTCCACGTTAACTTATCGATGGAGAATGGAGTACCAATTCAAGTGAGTTTGCATTGTTCGGATCGCGGTGGTGAAACAGAACTGACTCGAATGACGCCAGCTCAGAACCCGCTGCTGGATAAGCTCAAAGGCCCAATCATCATTGGCCAAGAGTACGGTTACAGCCAAGTGGTCGATATGACACCAACCTTCGCACAGAATGAAACTCTGCTGAACACGGATTTTGCAACGATCGCTGAGTTTGATGCTTTTGTGGCCGAACACTATGGGCGTGGCGTTCTAAACAATGGCGTGACGAAAGCGGATCGCCGAGCGGGGGCATTGTATGTCTACCCGAACCCAGAAACGGGGATGCGTGATTACTTTGTAATGCGTATGGTAGATGCTGGCGCATTCCCGGCCGATCAAACCAGTAATCAAGGTTGGAAATACCTAGGTTCGGCAGATCGCTATGTGAACTTTGCTTTCAACCCAATCAAGCTCAATAGAGCGGTTGGTGTGAGCATTGAAGCGCGTGTACAAAGCTACTTTGGTGTATCTCGCTTATTGACATGGGATGAGCGTACCTCAACCACTTGGGATAAGGCGCAAAATGCGGTGTTTGTTGGGCAAATCGATGGTGAAAACCATTACTTTATCCAAAAACGCCCAGGAGAGGGGGAAGCTTTCCCGATGCTCGGAGAGTCAAACCTAGATTGGGTTTACCTTGGCAGCGACAGCACCATTCAAGCTTATCTTGCGGAATTAAATCGTGATTTAGCAAGCTTTGAACGTTCGTTACTGGAGTGGTATCAACAAGATGCGATGGGCGTGTGGGGCAGTGATGGCCAGCGTGGTCAAGTGAACGATATTTATCAATACGCTTTCCGTGGCGGCTATCATTACTACCGCTTGAAAGTGACTAAGTACGGTTATTTCCCTTACCCAACCGATCCCAATCCAACCAACAGTAGCTGGGAATATCTCGGTCAGTTTTAAGTTCCTCACTGGATCGTGAGGTAAAGTCGTAAAATGCACCACTCGCTGTTAAGCGAGTGGCGTTAAGTTTTAATGAACGAGGTTTTTAAATAGATAGGTGTTCGTTAGCAAACGACTTTAATCGCTAAACCACCTTGGGACGTCTCACGATATTTGGCGTTCATATCTTTACCTGTCTCAAGCATAGTTTCGATCACTTTATCAAGCGAAACACGAGGTGCCGATGAGCGGCGTAGCGCCATCCGCGTTGCGTTGATCGCTTTCACGGCAGCAATACCATTGCGCTCGATACAAGGCACTTGTACTTGTCCCGCGACAGGGTCACAGGTTAAGCCCAAGTTATGTTCCATCGCAATTTCAGCGGCCATGCAAACTTGTTCGGGGCTTCCACCCATCAGTTCTGCAAGGCCCGCGGCTGCCATCGAACAGGCAACACCTACTTCACCTTGACAACCCACTTCCGCACCAGAAATAGAAGCGTTACGTTTGTAAAGCCCACCGATAGCGCCAGAGGCGGCAAAGTAACGGATATAGTCTTTTTCAGTAACGGTTTGAATGAATTTATCGTAATAGGCTAACACTGCAGGAATAATACCGCATGCGCCATTAGTAGGTGCTGTCACCACACGCCCACCCGCGGCATTTTCTTCGTTCACTGCAAAAGCGTACATGTTTACCCAGTCAACGACCGCCATTGGGTCGTTGGTTGTTTTTTCTGAGGTCATTAACTGTTGACGAAGTGCTGCTGCTCGGCGTGGAACACGAAGAGGCCCTGGTAAGATACCTTCAGTATTCATACCGCGGTCCATACATTCGCGCATGGTTTTCCAAATATTGGCAAAGTAAGTACGAACTTCTTCATCAGAATGCAGTGCTTTTTCGTTAGCCATAACCAGCGTACTGATGGAAAGACCACTCTCTTTGCATTGGTTCATCATCTCGTCAGCGCTAGTGAAGACATAAGGAACTTTAATAGGGTTCTCTTTTTCTTTACCAAAGTTTTCTTCATCAACGATAAAACCACCGCCGATAGAGTAGTAGGTTTTTGAGTAAACGACTTCATCATCGATCCACGCATGGATCTGCATGCCGTTTTCGTGCAAGGACAAATTCGTTTTGTGGAAATTCATTCCACCTTCTTTAGGAAACGATACGGTATGACAGTGCATACCAACGGGAAGACGCTCGGTTTCTTCAACGCGTGCGATAAAGCCTGGAATAGCATCGATATCAACTTTCTCAGGGGTATTACCAGCAAGACCCATGATGATAGCGATATCTGTGTGGTGACCTTTCCCTGTCAGTGATAATGAACCATAAACGTCCACGGTGATTTTAGTGATGTCGCGCAATTTTCCCATTGAACGTAAATCATCAATAAACTCTTTACCCGCTTTCATTGGTCCCACTGTGTGTGAGCTTGAAGGACCAACACCGATTTTATAGATATCAAATACACTAATCATATCGATTACCTCAAAAGTAAGCCCCCCTAGCTAAGAGGGAGGCTCATTATTATAGTTATGTTCTGTATGCAGTATTCATGACGGTTGATATAACCACCAGATTAAAGAGCGCCGTAGATTACAGAAGTAATAGCAGCAAGACCACAGATAGTTGTGAAAATCTGTACTGGTGCTGAAGTCTTGAACTTCGCCATTGCAGGGATCTTGTGCATTGCAAATACAGGCAGCAGGAACAAGATGCCAGCAATCATCGGTGCGCCCATGGTTTCAATCATGCCTAGGATGCTTGGGTTTACAATCGTTACGATCCAAGTTGTCAACACGATGAAGATCAGTGACATTTTTTCAATCTTGCTTACTGAGCTATTTGAGCGAGATTTAATCAAACCAACTAGGCCTTCATGTGCCCCTAAAAAGTGACCAAAGTAGCTAGAGGTAATCGCTGCAAAGGCAACAAGAGGACCCATGTAAGAGATGATTGGTGATTCATGGATGTTTGCTAGGTAAGAAAGCACAGAAATGTTTTGCTCTTTTGCTAACGCGAGTTGCTCTGGCGACAGAGACAGCACAACAGAAAACACGAAGAACATCACAAAACCCATCAGCATCATGGCCGAGCCACCAGTGATCATATCGGTTTTCTTAACCGCGTTGTCACCATGTTGTAGGCGTTGCTCTTTAGAGAACTGGCTAATGATTGGGCTGTGGTTGAATGAAAACACGATGATAGGAATTGCAAGCCAAACGATGGTTGGCATCGCAGACCAATCAGGTGCGACTTCAATCATAGAGGTGTTCCACTCTGGAATAAGGTAGAAAGAAAGTGCTAATAAAATGAAAACCAATGGATACACCATGGCAGACGTTGCTTTTAGCATCAGCTCTTTACCAAATACTACGCCAGCCGTCATTGCCACAATCAGCGCACCAGAAAGTAACCAACGAGGAATCGATTCCATGCCAACTTGGTTAACAAGGAAGGAATCAACGGTGTTTGTGATACCAACGCCGTAGATAAGAACGATAGGGTAGATGGCGAAAAAGTATGCGAACGTAATAAGGTTTGCGCCAGTTTTACCAAAATGCTCTTCTACTGTGTCAGTAATATCAGAATCAACATTTTTTGAAGAAAGAACAAAGCGAGCTAAGCCTTTATGTGCGAACCAAGTCATTGGCGCCGCAATTAGGGCTAACATTACTAATGGCCAAAAACCACCCGCACCAGCTTTAATTGGAAGGAAAAGTACACCGGCACCAACGGCTGTACCAAAAAGTGAAAGACACCAAGTGAAATCTTTATAAGTCCACTTGCTAGAGGATTGTACGGCAGATGCCGACGAAGTTGTTGTGTTCATATTGTATTACTCATTTTTGGGAACAGGAAATAAGTCGAGCGCATTTTGCATAATTTTCTCATTCGAAAACTAGATCTAAATCATGTAACGTTCTGGCTTATTGAATGATATGTCAAAAACCCATTTTTGATCACGAAAATGGCGTGCTACATGTGAGTAATGTTAATGATTTGGATTAGTAAAAGTTATCAATATAATGCTTCGATTAACAT
>NZ_CAWNHY010000025.1:0-11041 GCF_963874335.1 Vibrio sp. V10_P2A27P122
GTTGCATGCCATTGAAATGCTGTATAACATTAAACATCATTTTTGGGTTATCGCTACTTTTTTATAAGTGGCTTTAATCTTTTTTTATTTTCTTTTTAAATTATGAGGTGAGTTATTTATGTCTGAGAAATTCGTTCAAACTGTATCGAGTGTTAATTATAATAAAGGTGTTTTTTCTCTCTATTTTGTTGGACAGAATCAATCCAACATGGCAAACGGTATTATGGCGGAAAGTGATACGGACTTAGAGCTAAAAGAAGTGATTCATATGCCTGCTTCTGGTTTTATGTATATGGTTTCGATGGTTAAGAATATGCTTGAAGATCCTCGTATGAACGAAGAGTTAGAAAAATTAATTGCCGCAGGTTTTCTACCATCACCGAGTGAAGCACCTCAAGAGAACGAGAGTGGTATTGAGCCAGCTAAAAAACGCGTGACACGCACGAAAAAATAAAAGGTGGCTTAGCGTATGTTGATTCAACATCACGCGGCGAAACTGGATCGTGCAATGATGCAGAAAATGATGGGTGGGATTCTTCTGCTCAGCCAATATTCTCCTCTGCATCAGCGGTATCTTATCAGTGAATGGCAGCAACGGATTATGCCATCATTTGAGTTAAATCAGTTTTGCTATTACGAAGATGAACAAGGACGTCCAATTGCATTTTGTAATTGGGCGTTTTTGTCTGAGCAAGTGAGAGAGTTGCTATTGTCCGGTGAACGAGAAATCGAAGCCGCTGACTGGCGCTCTGGTGATCATATCTACATTCCTGAAATGCTTGCTCCTTTTGGGCACGGACGTCAAATCGTCAATGACTTACGACAGCGTGTTTTTTTGCCGTGGAAAGGGCAAAAAGTGTGTACTGTCCGCGGCAAAATCGACACGCAAAACGACCGCTGTATCCGTAAGGTACAGTGGTTTTCTATTTAAATAATAATAAGAGCCACAGTCTATGGGAAAACCATTTTGGAGAAGTGTCGAATACTTCTTCACCGGAAATTATTCCGCCGACGATGGAAATAACGACATTGTTGCCATCGGTTTTGGCGGCGAAATTCATGCTTATGGCGGAGATGATCATATTCATCTGGGGTCGATCGGAGCCACGGTATATACCGGTTCAGGTAACGATACGGTATCGGCGGGGGCCGGCTATCTAAAAGTTGAAGATACAACGGGGAACCTGAGCGTTCGAGGCGCTGCGGGTTATGCTGATATCAAGAAAAACGGAGACGGTAATCTCTCATTTTCAGGTGCTGCTGGTGGTGTAGACATTGGTCATGACGGCCAGCATGGCAACATCAGCTACGCAGGTGCTGCGGCTTACAACCACATTAAGCGTCAAGGGTCATCAGGCCATGTTTCTTTCCAAGGTGCTGGTGGCTACAACGCTATCTGGCATGAAACTAATCATGGAAACTTGAGTTTCGAAGGTGCAGGTGCGGGCAATAAAATCGATCGTACTTGGTTTAACCAGTATCAAGGATCTCAAGGTGATGTGCGTTTTGTCGGCGCGGGGGTTGCTAACAGTATTAGCTCACGTGTTGAAAGCGGTAACCTGCACTTTAGTGGAGCTGGTGCGGATAACCATTTGGTTCGCAAAGGCAAGGTTGGGGATATTACCCTAGCGGGTGCCGGGGCATCCAACCGAATTGAGCGTACGCACAATGCGAACGATGTGTATACCGAAACACGCGGTAATATTCGCTTCGAAGGTGTGGGTGGTTACAACAGCCTTTACTCTGATGTGGCACATGGTGATATTCACTTCTCGGGCGGCGGTGCTTATAACACCATTACTCGTAAAGGTTCTGGGGATGACTTCGCGAAAGAAGGAATGGCCAATGCCAAGGCTGATAAAGTTGTATTAACTAAGGCGGTGATGAGTGGTTCATGGATAGGACAAAATCATCAAGTCACGGCAGTAAAATCAGCTAACGAGCCTAATACTTATCTTTTTGCTTTCGCAGACTCCTCGTATACCAAAATTAACAAAGTACAGTTGCGTAATGATCCTCAAACCGGAGAGCTGAGATATTACTCTTCGGCTTGGTATAAAGAGGGTAACCATTTAAACAACTTAGCGAATCAAGATATTTCCAACAACGGTGGTTTCACAGCCGTTAATATCAATGGTGCTTACACGTTATCTGATCTCAAAGTTGAACATCAACAATCTGTCACCGTTCATGCCGTTGAAAAAAGCCTGACTGAATATGAGTGGGTGACTTACGCCAATGGTGCGGTGATTGATGCGAAAGATGTGTCATTGTCGGATGCAAAAATGGGTGGTCACGCGATTTATGCTGATGGCACTAAGGTTGATGTCAAAGCGGTAAAATCAAACCGCAAACCCAACACTTATGTTTACGCTAAAATGCTGGGACAACACACGAAAATCGTTGTGGTTGAACTGGCGAACGATGCCGAAACCGGCGCGCTGAAATATCAAGCTCGCTCTTGGTATAAAGAAGGTGATCACACGGCCAATTTAGCTAACCAAGATATTTCGTCTGTGTATGGATATCACGAAATGGGCAAAGGGGGTTACTCGCTCAGCGACTTGCATTACAGCGTTAACGCGGTAAGAAGTACCAGCGAAACCGTGGCTGATATCGACGAATACACGGATCAAACCTTATTCAAACCCGTAAGCGATAGCGGCGAAAGCTCTGGCGATATTCATTTCAATGGTGTCGGTGGCGGTAACGTTATTAAATCCAACGTAACACGCGGTCATGTTTACTTTAACGGTGGCGGTCTTGCCAACGTGATCCTGCACAGCTCCCAATTTGGTAATACCGAATTTAACGGTGCTGGCGCGGCTAACGTGATTGTCAAAAATGGCGAAGAAGGGGATCTCACCTTCCGCGGCGCAGGTTTGGCAAACGTATTAGTGCACCAAAGTCAGCAAGGCAAGATGGATGTTTACGCGGGTGGTGCGTTGAACGTGCTGGTTCGTGTTGGTAACGGCGACTATCTGGCTCACTTATTGGCTTACGGCAACATCTCGGTACAGAAAGGCCAAGGCAATAGTCGAGTTACTCTACTGGGCGGCTATAACACGCACACGCAAATCGGTAGTGGTGATGCACTATGGCTAGCGGCTGGCGGTTTCAATGTCATGACACAAGTCGGTCAAGGCGATGTGGCTTCGGTACTGGCTGGTGGCGCAAACGTATTGACCAAAATGGGTGATGGTGAACTCACGGCGGGCATGCTGGGTGGTGCGAACGTGATTACCCATATCAGCAGTGATGATCAATTATCGAATACCACGGCGGTGGCACTCGGCGGCGCAAACATTCTCACCAAAAAAGGCAAAGGCAACACCCTTGCTGTAATGGGCGGTGGCGCAAACGTGTTGACGCATGTGGGCAATGGCACAACAACTGGCGTTATGGTCGGCGGTGCGAACATCCTTACCAAAGTGGGTAATGGCGATACAACCGGCATTATGCTTGGTGTTGGTAACGTGCTGACGCATTTTGGTGACGGTCAAACTCTTGGAGTGATGGGCGCAGTAGGCAACATCTTCACCAAAGTGGGCGATGGAACCTCCATTGCGGCCATGATTGGTGCAGGCAATATCTTTACCCATGTGGGAGAAGGCAATGCTTGGGCGCTTATGGGCGGCTTGGGTAACGTCTTTACCAAAGTGGGTAACGGTGATGCTCTTGCGTTAATGGTGGCAGAAGCCAACGTCTTCACTCACATTGGTGATGGCATGTCGGTGGCGCTTATGTTAGCCAAAGGTAACGTTGCGACAAAAGTGGGTAATGGAACCACACTCGCGGCGATGGTTGGTAACGCCAATATCTTCACTCACGTAGGCAGTGGCAGCACGTTTGCGGCGATGATTGGCCAAGCCAACATCATGACCAAAGTGGGCGATGATCTCACCGCTGCGCTGATGGTCGGTAAAGCAAACATCTATACCCATGTCGGTGATGGAACCAGCCTAGGAATATTCGCAGGCGAAGTGAACGTGATGACTAAGGTCGGTAACGGCACAACGCTGGCGGCGATGTTCGGTAAAGCGAACATCATGACGCATGTCGGCGATGGTCTAACGGGCGTGTTAGCACTGGGCGAAGCCAATATTGTCACCAAAGTGGGTGATGATTTCATGGGGGTTGTGGCGGCAGCAAAAGCCAACGTCGTGACTCATGTTGGTGATGCAACCACTGCAGCGGTATTGGCTGGTAAAGGCAATATCCTCACCAAAGTGGGCGAAGGCACCACGGTAGGGTTGTTGATTTCCGATATCGGCAACGTGATGACTCATGTCGGAGATGGCACGACCATTGGTATTGCCAAGGGTAAGGCAAACATCATTACCAAAGTCGGTGATGGTTTGGGTGTTAACGTGGCTTGGGGTCAAGCAAACGTGTTTACCCAAGTGGGCGACGGTGATCGCTATAACTTTGCCAAAGGTGAAGCCAACGTCATCAGCAAAGTGGGCGATGGTCAAGAAGTCTCTGTCGTGCAAGGTCAAGCCAATATCATTACCCATGTGGGTGATGGTGATGATTATACCGGTGCTTGGGGCAAAGCCAACGTTATCACCAAAGTGGGTAATGGCCGAAATGTTGTGCTAGCCAAAGGTGAAGCCAACATCGTGACTCAAGTGGGTGATGGCGATAGCTTTAACGCACTTTGGAGTAAGGGCAACATCGTCACCAAAGTCGGTGATGGTATGCAGGTGACCGCCGCGAAAGGCAAAGCGAACGTAACGACTCGAGTGGGAGATGGCCTAAACGTCACCGCCGCTTATGGTGATGCCAATATTAACACTGTGGTTGGTGACGGTATTTCGGTCAATGTTGCTTGGGGCCAATACAACGTCAATACCAAAATCGGCGATGGTTTGAACGTCGCGGTCATGAAAGGTAAAGCCAACGCTAATATTCATGTTGGTGATGGTTTAGGGGTTAATGCTTCTTACGCTCAAAACAACGTGGTGATCAAAATCGGTAATGGTGATTTCTACAGTTTGGCGGTCGCGTCGAGCAACACCAGCAGCAACAAGCTCTCCGCCCTGTTTGATAACATCAAGCAAACCGTACTTGGTGTCGGTGGTAGCCAAGCAATCAACTACTTAGTGCAAGGCGATGAAGCATCATCATCCGGCACGCATAAAGGCCGTGGTGCGATTGCGACACCTGAAATTACCAAGCTGGATGGCTTCCAAATGGAGGCGATTGAAGAAGTGGGCTCGGACTTGGGTGATAGCCTAACAGGTAGTGTGACCAAGGTAGACGCACCTGATCTCAATCAAATGCAAAATGCGCTCAGCGTTGACGACTCTTCGGACCAAGTTCAAGGGCCAAATCTCATTGTTAATGGCGATTTTGAGCAGGGGGAGTACGGTTGGAGGGCCTCTAACGGTATTGAAGCAGGTTTTTCTGCCAACGGTTATGGCGTTGCAAGTGAAGGACACGGCAACCGAGTCAGTGAGCTTGACACCTACATCAACACGACCATTTTTCAAGATCTGAATGATCTCAATCATGGCGAAGTTATTACGCTGAGCTTTGATTTTGCAAAACGTGCAGGCATTTCTAATAACGAAGGCATTGACGTTCTCTGGAACGGCGAAGTGGTTTTCTCATCGTCTGGTGATGAATCTGCTTGGCAGAAAAAAACCTTAAAACTGACCGCTCAAGCTGGCAGTAACCGTATCGAATTCAAAGGCACAGGCCACGATGATGGGTTGGGCTATATCTTAGATAACGTAGTTGCGAAATTAGAAACGCTACAGCAAACTAATGCGGTGAGTGAGCATGCAACGCAAAATCAAGCGTCGCAGAATGCCCTATCAGACAAAGAGCGCGCAGAAGCGGATCGCCAGCGTCTAGAACAAGAAAAGCAGAAACAGCTCGATGCTGTCGCAGGTTCGCAAAGCCAATTGGAATCTACCGACCAACAAGCTCTGGAAAATAATGGTCAAGCTCAACGCGATGCAGTGAAAGAAGAGTCGGAAGCCGTGACGGCTGAGTTGACCGAACTGGCACAAGGTCTCGATGTGCTCGATGACAAAGCCACGCATACGGGTGAGTCGGGCGACCAATGGCGCAACGATTTTGCCGGTGGCTTGCTTGATGGTGTTCAAACCCAATTGGACAACGCAAAACAGGTTTCTGGTGAGCAGATTGCTGCCGCGAAACAGACGCACGCGGACAATCAAAATAAAGTCAAAGATTCGGTTGCACAATCGGAAGCAGGCGTCGCAAAAGGTGAGCAAAACCTGGCGGGTGCAGAGCAAGGCATTGCTGATGCTAAAACTGATGCTGAAAAACGTAAAGCTGATGCTTTGGCAAAAGGCAATGACGCGAAACAAGCCGAATCTGACGCACACAGCGCAGCAAACGACGCGCAATCGCGTGGTGATCGCGATGCGATGAACGCGGAACATAAAGCCAACCAAGTGCAGAATGATGCGAAAGGGGCTAAGCAAAACGAAAGCGATCGCCCTGATCGTCAAGGTGTTGCGGGCAGCGGCCTTGTGGGTCAAGCACATAGCGTCGAAGCCGCTGGTGCTGCGGGCCGCCATATCAACGCTGACAGTCAAACAAACGCTGATGGTCGCTTTAGCGAAGGCTTGAGCGAGCAAGAGCTAGAAGCCTTAGAAGGTGCGACCAATGCAGTCAACCGCCTGCAAATTAACGCAGGAATTCGAGCGAAAAATACGGGTAGTTCTGTCACTTCGATGTTCACTGAGACAAACGCCGACAGTATTGTTGTGCCAACAACGGCCTCTCAGGATGTGAGCCGAAAAGAGATTCACATTTCAGGGGTGAACCTAGAAGGGTTGAGCGCTGTTAAGAGAAGTCAACCGACTGGCCTACTTGGTTCTAAAAGCGTTCCTGGGTTTAAAAGCCATTTTGCATCGACATCCATTGGTATAGAAAATGAGCTATCTGGCCTAGTTGTTGTTTTACCTAAGAACTCAGCACAGACGTTTGGATATGTGCATGATTCACAAGGTAACCCATTGTTTATGTTGACCAAAGATATGAATCAAGGTGGTTACAGTAACCCAGTTGGTATCACTGATATCAAAGGGGTGAACAACTGGCAGACTCATACCATTGAATTGGTTACATATCCTAGTGAAACCAGTGATATGGTTGCGATTGAAAGTCGCAAAGAGGCAATGTTATGGCTAGCGAAAGAATTTACAGGCCATATCAATCAATCGAACCACCATAGCTTACCTAGTTTGGTTAGTGATGACGGGCGTTTTACGCTGGTTATATCGAATTCGAAGCATTTCATCGCGGCGGGTAACGGTACTTCTATTGAAGCTCAAGGGCAGACAATAGGAATGACCCCTAGTGGGCAACAAGCCACGATGGCCATCAGTGCGAAAGAATTTGGTTCAAGCTCGTCATTGGAAGTGAGACTTCTAGAATCTGCGCCTTGGTATCAGTCAGGACTGAGAGATGAATTTTTAGTAAATGCGAACGAAGCTAAATTAGATGATCCAGTGGTAGCGCAAAATGTGTATGCCTATCTAACATCGGTGTATTCAAAAACAGCAAATCTGGCGAAAGAGTACGGTATCTATATTAATGATTGGGATCCTGCATCTGAAGGCTTCTCGCCGAATGCTCAAGGGTTAACCGATCCGAAAGTGAAAAATGCTTGGGAGATTTTGCCGAGAACTAAGCCAGTAAAAATGCTGGAGCTTCTGAGCGCAGACGACTCACGATACGTGCGACAACAAATTATTGAGAAGCTGAAAGGTTCACATTCAGAAAGCCTTGCTAAGAACGTGTTTGAATACTTCCAGTATGGCGGAGAAGTGGCGGGGCATGGAATCAACAATGCAACGACAGGACGTTCGCAGCAGCCTGAACCCGCGATTTTGTTTGAGTTTCGCAGTGTGCCGAGTGTTTTAAGTAAATTTGTGCCTAAAACAGAGTCCACCGCAAAAGTTGATGTTAAGGCACTCGATCATTTTGACTCTGCTAGCCGCAAAGCCATCATTACTGAAGTGAATGCTCTGGTGAGCGACAGTGATGATTTCAATGCCTGGTATCAGGAGTATCGGGCAAGCAAAGGCCAGCCTCCAGTTAAAAACCCTAAATTCAGTGCTTCTGCAAATCATAAAGCAGAATGGTTGATGACGCAGCATGCCGAGCAATGGGCGAAAGTGACAGCGCCTTATATCGAAAGTAATGAGACGAGCACGTCAACACAAACGACGGTAGAAACGGGCGAAGTGCTTAAAGGACTCGAGAAAGATTTCAAACTTTATGGCGAAGCGCTGCAACCGGATACTCGCGTACCGGGCAAATTGAAAGACATTCGGACAACCGAAGATTTCTTGAATGGTTATAAAAACGACCATGCGAAGGATATCGTTGACGGCTTCCGTTCAAACATGAACATCAAGCAACTGGTGGATCTGTTTGTTAAAGGAAACTGGAGTGCAGAGCAAAAAGGTGCGCTTGCTTGGGAAATTGAAAGTCGTGCACTGAAAGTGACGTTCCAGAACAAGTCTGAGAAGTACAACCGACTGTTCCGTGAGATTGCCTCTGCTGGCGTCGTGGATGCGAAAGCGACCGAGCAACTTGCGCCACAGTTAATGCTGTTGAACCTATCGAACGACGGTTTTGGTGGTCGTTGTGATCCACTTTCTAAACTCGTTCTGGTTGCAAAGCAGCTCGAAAACGATGGCCAAATTGGCGTTGCAAGACAACTGCTAGAGAAGATGTACTCTGCGGCAGCAGTGCTGAGTAATCCAACGCTTTACTCAGACAGTGAAAAAGCCAACGCTAGCAAACTGCTCAGCAGCTTGGCGGCCATTCATGCAAAGAACCCAATGCATGATACGTCGATGAAAGTGTGGCAGGAAAAGCTGGAAGGGAAGCAAGCGCTGACCGTAAACAGTGTGGTTGAGAAAATCACTGATGCATCGGCTAACGGTAAATCGGTGTTGCTGGAACTTGATGCTCCGGGACATGCGATGGCGGCTTGGGCAAAAGGCTCAGGTGACGAGCGAGTTTACGGCTTCTACGATCCAAATGCTGGCATCGTTGAGTTCTCGTCAGCAGAGAAGTTTGGCGCCTACCTAGCGCGTTTCTTCGGCAAGTCCGATCTGAACATGGCTCAAAGCTATAAGCTGGCTAAAAACGACGCAGGTGAAGCAATCTTCAACCGTGTGGTGGTAATGGATGGCAACACGTTAGCAAGCTACAAGCCAACCTTCGGCGACAAAACCACTATGCAGGGGATCCTCGATTTACCTGTGTTTGACGCAACGCCGATTAAAAAACCAGGTACTTCAGATGTCGATGCAAAAGTTGTAGATGACACGAAAGAAGCATTGGCTGATGGAAAGATACTTCACAACCAAGATGTGAATGATCACGATGAAATCACCACATTACTGAAAAACAAGCCTGTATTGGATGATGCGGAGACGATATCAAACGCAGATTCTCACCATAAGAATTATCAATCCCGAGATTTAGTTCTCGAGCCAATCGTGCAACCAGAAACCATCGAGCTTGGTATGCCTGATATCGATCAGAAAATATTGGCGGAGGTTGCTGAGCGTGAAAATGTCATTATCGGTGTTCGACCAGTTGATGAGAAGTCGAAGTCACTGATTGATTCTAAGCTCTATAGCAGTAAAGGTTTATTTGTTAAGGCGAAAAGCTCTGATTGGGGGCCAATGTCTGGTTTTATTCCTGTAGATCAGTCATTTGCCAAAGCATCTGCGAGAAGAGATCTCGATAAAT
Source organism: Vibrio sp. V10_P2A27P122 (assembly GCF_963874335.1). Classification (NCBI taxonomy): domain Bacteria; kingdom Pseudomonadati; phylum Pseudomonadota; class Gammaproteobacteria; order Vibrionales; family Vibrionaceae; genus Vibrio; species Vibrio sp. V10_P2A27P122. The sequence goes on from NZ_CAWNHY010000025.1 coordinate 9,757, forward strand.
TTAACGGCTATGCCGAACAATCCATTGAGTCTGGTAATGCGGTAAGTGCCGATTTGTATCTAAATCAGGTTCGAATGGATGAGTTGGTGTCTAAATATCAGTCACTGACAGCTCTTGAGTTTGATGCAGAAAGCGGTATGTACAAAACAACGGCAACCAATGGTGATCAAACAGTCACTTTCTTCCTGAATAAAGTGACTGTTGAGAGTAAAGATCTGTGGCAGGTTCATTACATGAAAGATGGCGAGCTAGCGCCGTTCAAAGTGATTGGTGATCCTGTATCTAAACAGCCGATGACAGCAGACTATGATTTGTTGACGGTGATGTATTCCTACGCTGATCTAGGGCCGCAAGATAAGGTCAAGCAACCATTAACTTGGGAACAGTGGAAAGAGTCTGTTACTTACGAAGACTTAACGCCTAAGTATCAAGAGCTATACGACAGTGAGGTGCTTTATAACAAGAAGGATGGGGCGAGCCTTGGCGTTGTGAGCGATCGCTTAAAAACGCTGAAAGATGTGATCAATACCAGCTTGGGCAGAACCGATGGCCTAGAGATGGTGCATCATGGTGCAGACGACGCAAACCCTTATGCGGTAATGGCGGACAATTTCCCTGCGACTTTCTTTGTACCTAAAAGCTTCTTTATGGAAGATGGTTTAGGCGAAGGAAAGGGCTCTATCCAAACGTATTTCAATGTGAATGAGCAAGGTGCGGTGGTGATTCGTGATCCGCAGGAGTTTTCTAATTTCCAGCAGGTAGCGATTAATGTCAGTTACCGAGCATCACTCAATGATAAGTGGAATGCTGGCCTTGATGACCCACTCTTTACACCAAAACGTAAATTGTCTCATGAGTTCCTTGTAGCAAGAGACAAGATAGCCAAAATGTTAAGCAATGAGTCTAGCGATTTAGGCAACGACTCTGAATTAGAAGGAATTGCTGAGCGTCGTACTGTTGGCTCTGTTATAAATCACAATGAAGCTCGTGAAGGCGAACAAGGCAGTAAAGTTGTACATACAATTGACACTTTGCCATCTTCGGAGATATTGGATCAAGTTATTCGAGACCTGAATAAATCCTCTACTCTCATGAGTGAAACGAATTTTTATGATCCTAAGAAGTTTGAGTCAGATAGTGTGCGTGTAAAAGTAGAGTGGAAGCAGACGCTGACTAATATTAATAATATTAGAAGCATGTATTTCCCACATGACATGGCACGTTACTTTGAAGCACTGAAGGACTACAAAGTAGGTAACTGTGGTGATCGTGCACTATATGCAGC
>NZ_CAWNHY010000026.1:0-10773 GCF_963874335.1 Vibrio sp. V10_P2A27P122
GAATAAATAAATTCATACTGAATTCCCTACAGAAATAATTATGTATTTATCCAGAACAAGTTGAATTTAATGTCAAAAATATAACGGCATAAATACATATAAATTAAGAGAGATACTATTATGAGTAAGTTATATGTTGGTTCTGAAATTGGTCAATTACGTCGAGTTCTTGTTCACCGCCCAAGACGCTCACTCACTCACTTAACACCATCCAACTGTCACGACCTTTTGTTTGATGATGTATTGGCCGTAGAGCGTGCGGGGAAAGAGCATGATGCGTTCACACAAACGCTACGTGACCAAGGTGTTGAAGTTTTACTGCTGACCGATCTATTAGCCGACACGCTAGCGGTTCCCGTCGCAAAAGAGTGGCTGCTTACTCAACAAGTATCGGATTACCGCCTTGGCAAAACATTTGCGAATGACGTGCGCTGCTACCTCAGCGATCTGCCAAACCTTGAATTGGCAAAAATCCTGACAGGTGGTTTGTCTTACGCTGAAATGCCAATGAAATCCTCTTCAATGATGCAAGGCTTGCATGCACCAACCGATTTCATCATTGAACCACTGCCAAACCATCTCTTTACTCGCGATACGTCTTGCTGGGTATACGGTGGCGTGTCAATCAACCCGATGGCAAAACCTGCACGTCAACGTGAAACCAACCATGTGCGTGCGATTTACCGCTGGCACCCAAGCTTTGCGGGCCAAGACTTCATTAAATACTTCGGTGATGACGAGAGCATTAATTACGATAATTCAACCATTGAAGGTGGCGACGTTCTTGTAATTGGCAAAGGTGCAGTACTGATTGGTATGTCTGAGCGCACCACAGCGCAAGGTGTTGAACACTTAGCTGCGGGCCTATTTAAACATGGTCAAGCGAAGCAAATCATTGCGATGGAACTACCAAAACACCGCTCTTGCATGCACTTAGATACCGTCATGACACACATGCGTGAAGACACCTTCTCTGTTTATCCAGAAGTGGTACGCAAAGATGTGAAATGCTGGAGCCTCACAGGCGATGAGTCTGGTGCCGTGAACGTGAAAGAAGAAGGTTACTTCGTTACCGCCATCGAAAAAGCACTTGGCGTTGACAAGCTCAACCTAATCACAACGGGCGGTGACAACTTCAACGCAGAACGTGAACAGTGGAACGATGCAAACAATGTCCTAACCGTCAAACCTGGCGTAGTGATTGGCTATGAAGGCAACACCTATACCAATGAAAAATACGACAAAGCAGGCATCACCGTTCTGTCTATTCCTGGTGACGAATTGGGCCGTGGCCGTGGCGGTGCACGCTGCATGAGCTGCCCAATTGAGCGTGACGGTATCTAGCCCTTAGGTTAATCAAATGGGTTGAGGCAAATTTCCTCTGCACGCCTCAACCCACCTTAGAAGAGATAGAATTATGAGCAAACAAACTGTTGTTGTTGCATTAGGTGGAAACGCGCTACTTCGTCGTGGTCAGCCATTAGAAGCAGATGTTCAACGTCGCAACATTGAAATTGCAGTCAAAACCATTTCCGAAATAGCCAAACACTATAACGTGGTGCTGGTGCATGGCAATGGCCCTCAAGTTGGCCTGCTGGCACTACAAGGTCTCGAATACAAAAAAGTAGCGCCGTACCCACTCGACGTATTGGGCAGTGAAACTCAAGGGATGATTGGCTACATGTTGATGCAAGAGTTCAAAAACATGCTACCTGAACGCAACATTTCGTGCATGTTGACCCAAATGATGGTCGACCCGAAAGACCCTGCCTTTGCCAACCCAACCAAACCGATTGGCCCAGTTTATCAAGAAGCAGAAGCGCGTGAATTGGCTGAGAAATACCACTGGACAGTCAAGCCCGACGGCCAATACTTCCGCCGTGTGGTTCCGAGCCCTCAACCGATAGGCATCGTCGAACATGATGCGATTTCCCAGCTTATCAGTGCCGGTCATTTAGTGATTTGCACTGGTGGTGGCGGTATTCCAGTCAAACGTGAAAACGGCAAATTAGTCGGTGTAGAAGCAGTGATCGATAAAGACATGTCTGCTGCCTTTCTTGCCAAACAATTGAACGCCGACGCGCTGCTCATTTTGACCGATGCTGACGCCGTTTACCTTGATTGGGGTAAACCAACCCAACATGCGCTGCGCAGCACAACGCCAAGCGAGCTTGCCAACTATCAATTTGATGCTGGTTCTATGGGGCCAAAAATTGAAGCCTCGTGCGAATTCATTCAACAAGGCGGGAAAGTCGTTGGGATCGGCGCGTTAGAAGATGGCCTACGCATCTTAGAAGGCACAGCAGGTACCAATATCACGCGTGACTAACACATTGTTTTTAAAATCTATTTTATAAACCGAATCTGTTTTTAACTTTAAACAAATAGTAACGCTTTCTTCCACCCTCTCATCAGAAGCAAGCGTTGCAAATGAGGAAAAGATCATGGCTTTTAACTTACGCAATCGTAACTTTCTAAAACTTCTTGATTTCACTCCACGCGAAATCCAGCACCTATTGGATCTATCCCTTGAGCTGAAAAAAGCCAAATACAACGGTTATGAGCAGCCTCGTCTCAAAGGCAAAAACATTGCACTTATCTTTGAAAAAACCTCAACGCGCACTCGCTGTGCATTCGAAGTAGCAGCGTTTGACCAAGGTGCTCAAGTCTCCTACTTAGGCCCATCAGGTTCACAAATTGGCCACAAAGAGTCGATGAAAGATACCGCGCGCGTCTTAGGCCGCATGTATGACGGCATCGAATATCGCGGCTTTGGTCAAGAGATCGTTGAAGAGCTTGGTGCCTACGCTGGCGTACCAGTATGGAACGGCTTAACTGACGAATTCCACCCAACACAAATTCTGGCTGATTTCCTTACCATGATCGAACATGGCCGTGGCAAACGCCTCCATGAAATGAAATTTGCCTACCTCGGTGATGCACGCAACAACATGGGTAACTCCTTGATGGTGGGCGCTGCGAAAATGGGCATGGACATTCGCCTTGTTGCACCAAAAGCGTTCTGGCCAACGGAAGAATTAGTCGCGGAATGTCGCACTATTGCAAAGCAAACAGGCGCGAAAATTACGCTCACAGATGATGTTCAAGAAGGCGTTCAAGGCTGTGATTTCCTTTACACCGATGTTTGGGTATCGATGGGCGAAGCGAAAGAAGCATGGGCAGAGCGCATTGAATTGATGCTGCCTTACCAAGTGAATATGGCGATGTTAAAAGCCACTGGTAACCCACATGTGAAATTCATGCACTGCTTGCCTGCTTTCCACGGCGAAGATACCACCGTTGGCAAAGAGCTTGCGAAAAACTACCCAGTGCTTGCCAAAGGCGTTGAAGTGACCGATGAAGTGATTGAATCTGAGCATTCCATCGTGTTCGATGAAGCTGAAAACCGCATGCACACCATCAAAGCCGTGATGGTGGCCACCTTAGGTAACTAACTTAGGTAACGAATAGTAGATAATGAATGTAGGCGATGAATCGTCTACTTCATTTCTTTGATGTTGAATCGATGCGAGCTTGAATAAAGCTCGCATTTTTTTTCAGTCAATAACACTCACAAATCGCGCTTATGCTTTAGCTGTAAACGCGTAGTAAATAACATCGAAATCAAGCTAATTTCGCATAAAAATCCATTTTCTGGATATTTTCCAAAGAGTATTGCCAGCGTGTTTTTTGTCCGTATAATCCTTCGCAATTTGTCTAAACGGAGCAGAAAATGAACCGCAGCACTCCCCATCAACGCCATCCATTACACCCGGCGCCGGTCGAGTTAGCTGTTTTGTTTTTCTGTTCTGAACGTTATTGAAGCCTCCTATTTTAGGGGGCTTTTTTTTAAGCAAAATTTCGCAAAGGCTAGTAGCCAAAGCGAACCATACAGAGGGAAGACACGTTATGGCGCATTCGTTATTTAACAAGCACATCATTTCCATTCCAGAACTGAGCCGCGCGGAACTGGAGCTGATTGTTGAAACCGCAACAAGGCTTAAAGCGGAACCAAACCCTGAACTTCTCAAAAATAAAGTAGTAGCAAGCTGCTTCTTTGAACCTTCTACACGTACCCGTTTGTCGTTTGAAACGGCAGTGCAGCGCCTAGGCGGCACAGTGATTGGTTTTGATAATGGCGGCAATACGTCACTTGCCAAGAAAGGGGAAACCTTAGCTGACTCGGTGCAAGTTATTTCCTCTTATGTCGATGCATTTGTCATGCGCCACCCACAAGAAGGCGCTGCACGTTTAGCCTCTGAGTTTTCCAACGACGTTCCCGTAGTCAACGGTGGCGATGGTGCTAACCAACATCCAACCCAAACCTTGCTCGATCTGTTTTCCATTTATGAAACGCAAGGCAGGCTCGATAACCTTAACGTCGCGTTCGTCGGCGACTTAAAATATGGCCGCACCGTCCATTCGCTCACCCAAGCCTTATCGAAATTCGACAATGTACGTTTCTTTTTTATCGCCCCAGAAGTGCTGGCGATGCCAGATTACATTTGCGAAGAGCTCTCAGAGGCTGGCATTGCGTTTAGTTTGCACGCCAGCATTGAAGAGGTCGTGCCTGAACTGGATGTGCTGTACATGACGCGCGTACAAAAAGAGCGCTTTGATGCATCTGAATACGCGCACATGAAATCGGCTTACATCTTAACCGCAGAAACATTAAAAGAAGCGCGCCACAATTTAAAAGTGCTGCACCCACTGCCTCGGGTCGATGAAATCACCACCGATGTCGATAAAACACCTTACGCCTACTATTTCCAACAAGCCGAAAACGGCGTTTATGCGCGTGAAGCTTTATTAGCCCTTGTTCTTAACCCAACCTTATAAGTAGGAGATAACATCATGGTAAAAGAGACCCAATTGCAAGTTGAAGCGATTCGTAACGGTAGTGTGATTGACCATATCCCTGCCAACCTTGGGATCAAAATTCTCTCTTTGTTTAAGTTAAATGAAACCAATCAACGTGTGACGATTGGCCTAAACCTACCCTCTTCTGCGTTAGGTAATAAAGATCTGATTAAAATAGAAAACCTTTATCTCACCAAAGAGCAAGCGAACCAATTAGCACTGTATGCCCCGAAAGCCACCGTCAATCAAATTGAAGAGTATAAAGTGGTCAACAAACTGACCCTCACTTTGCCAGAGAGAATTGACAGCGTATTTCGTTGCCCAAACAGCAACTGCATCTCTCATGGCGAGCCTGTCGAGAGCCGCTTTAAAGTGCAACTCAAACAAGAGAATGTGCATCTCAAATGCCACTATTGTGAGAAAGTATTCTCGCGCGAAATCATGACTGAACGTTGCTAAAACAGCACTAAGCGCGCATACATCGCGTTTACAGCCCTGCCAGCCTCCAGCGTCCTAACTCGGCGCTGGACAACCTCCGAATCTTGCATATTTTCGTGCATATTATTCCATAAAATCAACATAAAACGCCAAAAATAAATCGGTAATCTAGTTTATTATTTGGTGATCCCCCGCAAAAAGCGACACATTGATTAATGTTAAGCTACAGGCATCAATAATAATCCCCCACCACTTATAGAGGGGAAAAGAGCAATGCTCAACCGTTGCGCCATTGGCGTTAAACATAACGTGAACTCACACTCTATGGCTTTGGGAGTGTGCTGGCATGGTAAGGATCACCGATACCCCAGACGCAGTAGCGTGTATAAAAGGAACCGCCCGTGAACAGAAAAATCCCCCACGGCGCAATGCAAACCGATGACAAAACGTTAGCTTCCGCTTGTAAAAAAATCCTACAACAACAAAGTTTTGCTAACCAAAATGAGCTACGACTCAGGCTAATAGAGCTCGGCTACGAAGGCATTAGCCAATCCACTGTGTCACGCTTGCTTTCCCAACTTGGTGTGGTGAAAGTGCAAAATGCGTGCGGGAAAAAAGTGTACTGCATTACGGTCGAAACCGCGCCAGTGCGTGTTGAGTCATCTATCGCCTCACAAATTGAGTTTATCACTCACAATCAATCCACTGTGGTGGTAAAAACTCATCCTGGAAGTGCTCAATTGGTCGCGCGATTGGTTGATATTGATCCCCACACTGAGATTTTAGGAACGGTCGGTGGTAATGACACTGTGCTTATTATTCCCAAAGACATCAATAATATTGAAGCGTGTGAAGCGGTGGTGAAAACTCGCCTAGGTGTCGCTTAACCCCCATCACCCAGCCAAGTGAGCTCCACAACCTCACTTGGCTTTTCTCGCTTCACTGCCTCATCAACGACGATTTTTCCATCACTGTGAAACTTATTGCGCCGAAAAGCGGTCTGATTGGGTTAAGATGACACTCACCTAATGAAGACTCGATTTTTGTATGCGCCTACTCTTTTCCTTTGTACTGCTAGCTCTGCTGACACTTTCCCAACCTGCGTTGGCGGTCTTCGGCAATGACAATCCATTCAATAGTGGTAACAACCTCGGTTTGGCCTCAGCCGACAATCAATTTGTCCCAGTTGACCAAGCGTTTCCTTTTCATGCCGAGCAGCAAGGTAAGCAGATCTTCTTAGATTGGCAGGTCAAGCAGGGCTATTACCTCTACCAAGATCGGATCAGTATCAGCGCCGAAAATGCACAGCTTGGTGAAATCGAGATGCTCGATGGTCAGCCATATCACGATGAATTTTTTGGTGATGTGAAGATTTATACTGAGCCACTGTTTGTCGACGTACCGCTCCTCAGTGCAGCAGCGAACGCCAAATTAATTATCCAGTACCAAGGGTGTGCAAAAGCGGGCTTTTGCTATCCACCAGAAACGCGAATTATCGACCTTCAAGCTGTGGCAAGCGATACTGGCTCTGACAACAACACGGCGGCCAATATGGCGAAAAGCGAAACAACTTCACCAAAAGCGCCCGTGGCTGAACAAGACGGGCTAGCAAACCGCCTCGCCGATTCTTGGTGGACACCGCTGCTCTTTTTAGCACTTGGCGTTGGCCTAGCCTTTACCCCTTGTGTACTCCCTATGTACCCGATCCTCACCAGTATCGTGCTTGGTCGTGGCCAACTTTCACAACAGCGCGCGTTGATTTTATCGTTTATTTACGTGCAAGGTATGGCGCTCACTTATACCGTACTTGGCCTAGTCGTCGCTTCGGCTGGGTTACAATTTCAAGCCGCGATGCAGCACCCTTATGTACTGATTGGCCTCAGTACCCTATTTGTGCTACTCGCCCTGTCGATGTTTGGCGTTTATACCTTACAACTGCCAAGCAAAGTGCAGACGTGGCTAAGCAGCCTGAGTAATAAGCAGCAAGGCGGGAACAGTCTTGGCGTGTTTGCCATGGGCGCGATTTCCGGTTTGGTTTGCTCACCGTGCACCACCGCGCCTCTCTCTGGCGCGCTGCTGTATGTCGCGCAAAGTGGCGACCTATTCACGGGGGCGATTGCACTGTATGCCTTAGCAATGGGCATGGGGATTCCGCTGATTTTGGTCGCCGTGTTTGGTAACAAACTACTCCCCAAAGCCGGTGGCTGGATGGAGAGAGTAAAAACACTATTTGGCTTTATTTTACTGGCTGCGCCGATCTTCTTACTAGAACGCTTATTGCCACCAGTGTGGTCAACGGCGCTCTGGTCCGCGCTTGGGATCGCCGCGTTTGGTTGGCTCTATCATTGTAAAAACAGCTTGCCGTTTGGTGGCTGGAAACAGAGCATGGTTGGCATTATTGCGGTATTGGGTCTGTTTGCTTCAGCGCAACCTGCGTTGGATGTGTGGTTTAAGCCAGAACAAACCAACCTAGCAAGCCGTAGCCATGTCGAGTTCATTCGGGTGAATAATATTGCTGAGCTCAACTTGCAGTTGAGCCAAGCCAAATTAGCAGGTAAACCCGTCATGCTCGATTTCTACGCCGACTGGTGCGTGGCATGTAAAGAGTTTGAAAAGTACACTTTCCATCAGCAAGAGGTCGCGCAGAAACTGCAAAACTTTGTGCTATTGCAAGCGGACGTCACCAAAAATCAGCCACAAGATATTGAGCTACTCAAGGCGATGAACGTGCTAGGGTTACCGACGATTGATTTTTGGAATGCGCAAGGTGAACGCGTTTCAAACGCACGTATCAGCGGTTTTATGCCAGCCGATCGCTTTTTAGCGCACCTCATCGCCCACCAGCTTTAAGGTTTACCCGTTATTGCCGCCTGTTTAAGCAAGCCATTGCAACAGTCGGCAATAATGGCGCGTGAACGCCATCACTTCTTCTCGAACCGCTTGGCATGCACCACTCTCAGATCAGGCTCAGTCACTACTAAGTATCAGACAAAAAGTGGATACAGTTCAGACTTTTAGCGTATAAAGATTGTTCAGCGAGAGATCGCGGTCAATAATCGATTTAACGACATTGCTAAAAGTGTAAAACGTCATGGATTCGACCTACACCATCATCATTGCTGACGACCACCCTCTGTTTCGCAATGCGCTATTTCAATCGGTGCATATGGCGATAAGCGGTGCCAATTTATTGGAAGCGGATTCGCTAGATGCCCTGTTAGCCTTATTAACCAAACAGAGCGATGTGGATTTGCTGCTGTTGGATCTCAAAATGCCAGGCGCAAATGGGATGTCAGGGCTGATTCACTTGCGAGCCGAATACCCTGATTTACCGATTGTGGTGATTTCAGCCAGTGAAGAACCTTCGGTGGTAGCGCAAGTAAAAAGCCACGGTGCCTTTGGTTTTATTCCTAAATCGAGTGACATGCGCGCGCTGATCTCGGCGCTCAATCAAGTCCTAGCCGGTGACCCATTTTTCCCTGAAGGGCTAATTGCCAATCACGCCGCATGCAATGATTTAACCAAGAAAATTGCCGCCTTAACCCCGCAACAATACAAAGTATTAGGCATGCTCTCTGATGGGCTACTCAACAAACAAATCGCCTATGAGCTTAATGTTTCTGAGGCGACCATCAAAGCGCATATGACGGCTATTTTCCGTAAACTTGGGGTGAAAAACCGCACTCAAGCAGTAATTTTACTCAATGAGTTGGGCGAGTAGTCGGCTACTCGCTCGCTTCATCTAACGTCTCTTCTAAAGGTAATCGCAAACCGACTTTGGTTGCTTGCCAATCGGCCACGTCCGCCACGACCAGATACAGACCTTGCCATTCAAAATGGTCACCCAGTACTTGTGTGGCTCCGAGCTCTTGGATCAGTAAATCGTTGAGCGTCATCTCTTGATTGAGGTGTTCAATCGTCAAACCATAATAGGCAGCAACGTCAACGAGTTTTGCATCCACATCCAAAAAGAAGTCACCAAAGAAGCGCTCTAACGAGGCTTTTTCTGGCGCTTCACTGAATAGGTTGCTCAGTGATTCGAGATCTTTCTCCTGTGCTAACACGCACAAGACATCGCCCTCTTGCAACTTGGTGCTGCCCGATGGGTGAAGCAGTTGTTCATCACGAAACACGGCGGTAATACGTGTTCCTTCAGGCATAGAGAGATTGCGTAATGGCTCACCAATACACCATTTATCTTGTTTGAGTTTATAGACCAACATTTCCCATTCGCTGCACGGGTATATCTCAACACCGGTACGTGAAATTGGCTCAGGTTTGGGCGGTAGTTCAACGCGAGCCAAAGCGGCCGCTTTCATCAAGGTTCCCCCTTGTACCACTAGCGACACCATCACCACGAAGAAGGCTAAGTTGAAATAGAGCTGCGCATTCGGTAAACCGGCCATCATTGGGAAAACCGCTAAAATAATGGGCACAGCGCCGCGCAGTCCAACCCAAGAGATAAACCACTTTTCACGCGCAGTAAATGCTTTGAATGGCAATAAACCAATCCATACAGAAATGGGGCGCGCAAACAAAATCATACCAAAAGCGAGCGCAAAGCCCGGCACCGCAATGGTCAGCAATTCAGAAGGTGTGACCAATAACCCAAGCACCAAGAACATGCCAATTTGGCTAAGCCACGTCATTCCATCCAGTACGTTCAAAATGGAATAGCGGCAACGGGTCGGTTTATTGCCCAGCAATAAACCCGTCAAGTAGATGGATAGAATACCACTGCCGCCGAGTGAATTGGACAGCGCAAAGATAATCAAACCGCCACTGATGGCCAAAATGGAGTAGAGCCCTTCTGGAAGTTGATTGCTATTAATCAGCTTCCAGAGCAGCCAACCTCCGGCCAATCCAAATAAAGCCCCGAGGCCAAATTGCTGGATAAAACTCAGCAGCAAGAATCCTGCGCTGAGATCATCGCCTTGGCTACCCAGTACCGCAATTAATGTCACGGTTAAAAACACCGCCATTGGATCGTTAGTGCCCGATTCAATCTCTAACGTTGAACCGACGCGCTCATTCAAGCTTCTCCCTTTAAGCAGGGAAAAAACCGCCGCCGCATCGGTTGAGCCAACAATCGCACCCACCAAAATACCTTGCAGTAATTCCAAATTAAACAGCCATGCCGCCATCAAGCCGGTGAGAATGGTGGTGATCGCCACCCCAAACGTCGCTAACGAAACTGACGGCCAAAAGGCAATCCGAAAACTGGCAACACGGGTACGCATGCCGCCATCCAATAAGATGATGGCAAGCGCTAAGTTACTGACTAAATAAGCAATCGGATAATTATCAAATAAGATGCCACCGGGGCCATCCTCCCCAGCCAACATACCCACCAATAAAAAAACGAGCAGAATAGGAATTCCTAACTTAGAAGAGACTGGACTTAACAACACACTTAATGCAATCAGCAAAGCACCTACGAGAAAAAAACCATTGATAGCGATTGCATCCATATTC
>NZ_CAWNHY010000027.1:0-10755 GCF_963874335.1 Vibrio sp. V10_P2A27P122
GATCACTGTATTAGCCGCCCATATTACTGACACTTTACCTAGCGGTCTGGTCGGTGGTTTTTCTTTTATGTTTGTCATCGGCGCGATATTTGGCGAAGTTGGCAAACGCCTACCTATTTTTAATAAATACATCGGCGGTGCACCGGTAATGATTTTCTTGGTTGCTGCTTGGTTCGTCCACATGGGCTGGCTCAGCGACCGTGAAATAAAAACCGTGACCGAAGTGATGGATAAGAGCAAGTTCTTGGATCTGTTCATCGCAGTACTCATTACTGGCTCCATTTTGGCGGTCAACCGTAAACTACTGATCCGCTCTCTAGCCGGTTACATTCCGACCATTCTGGCTGCGGTTGCCGGTGCGGCGATATTTGGTATCGCTATCGGCCTCGTATTTGGTATCACCCCTGATCGCATCATGATGCTGTATGTGCTGCCGATTATGGGCGGTGGTAATGGCGCAGGTGCAATTCCACTTTCCGAGATATATGAATCGGTCACTGGTGGTTCAAAAGAACAATACTACTCAGTAGCGGTCGCCATTTTAACTATCGCTAATATAGTGGCTATCATCGTAGCTGCTGCTCTGAACATTATTGGTGAAAAGATCCCATTATTAACTGGCAATGGCGAGCTAGTACGCAGCTCAAAACTAGACGTCAATGAAGAAGCCCAAAATCTTAATATCACTCACCGTGAAATTGCGATTGGTTTAATGCTGGCCGCATGTGTGTACACCTTCTCTTACGCTTTATCGAAAGAAATTCTGCCCGGTTTTGGCTCGATTCAGATCCACACTTTTGCTTACATGGTGGTGATCATCGCCATCCTTAACGCGGCGGGTTTGTGCAGTGATGAAATCAAAGAGGGCGCGAAACGCCTGTCGAATTTCTTCTCAAAACAGATGCTGTGGCTATTGATGGTCGGCGTTGGTATTGCTTACACCGATCTGGCGGAAATCATCAATGCCTTAACCTTTACTAACGTGATTATTGCCACTGTTATTGTACTTGGGGCGACTTTGGGTGCTGCTTTAGGTGGTTGGGCGATGGGCTTCTATCCTATTGAATCCTCTATCACCGCAGGTCTGTGTATGGCTAATCGCGGCGGTTCTGGTGACCTTGAAGTGCTCGCGGCCTCTAACCGTATGAATTTGCTCTCTTACGCACAAATCTCTTCACGTCTGGGTGGCGGCATTGTGCTCGTTATCGCCAGCGTGGTGTTCGGTATGTTTGTTTAACTCTTTAACCCTTGCTCCTTGGGATTATTTGGCGCGCCTAGCGCGCCTCTTTTTTCTCCCTATTTTCAACCCTGTTTTTATCACTGGAAGTGACTATGCAATCAACCTCACTATTCCTCGAAGGGATTAATTTGCTGACCCTGGGGATGGGCTTTGTGTTCATCTTTTTGATTTTCTTAGTATTTGCAACTCGCACCATGTCGTACTTGATTGTACGTTTTGCCCCGCCTCAAGTACCAACCAAAACGGGCAATAAAAAAACACCAGCCAATAAGGCTAAATCCAAACAAAACCAAGGTGAGTTGCTCGCGGTGCTCACTGCAGCTATCCATCACCATAAAGCACAACAAAAATTATCTTAGTGAAGGAGAAATAACAGATGACTCAGGCGATTAAACGCGTAGGTGTAACAGATGTCGTATTACGCGACGCTCACCAATCTCTTTTTGCCACTCGCTTACGGATTGACGACATGCTGCCGATTGCGCAGCAATTAGATCAGATCGGCTATTGGTCTTTGGAATGTTGGGGAGGCGCGACTTTTGACAGTTGCATCCGCTTTTTAGGCGAAGACCCATGGCAACGCCTACGCTTGCTCAAACAAGCCATGCCCAATACGCCACTGCAAATGCTACTGCGCGGACAAAACCTACTCGGCTATCGTCACTATGCTGATGATGTAGTGGATACCTTTGTCGAGCGCGCAGTGAAAAATGGCATGGATGTGTTTCGCGTATTCGATGCGATGAATGATGTGCGTAACATGCAACAAGCACTACAAGCGGTGAAAAAGATGGGTGCGCATGCGCAAGGCACGCTCTGTTACACCACGAGTCCAGTGCACAATTTACAAACTTGGGTCGACATAGCGCAGCAACTGTCGGAGCTGGGTGTCGATTCGATTGCCCTTAAAGATATGGCCGGCATTTTAACCCCGTATTCTGCCGAAGAGTTAGTCTCAACCCTGAAAAAACAAGTGGATGTCGAATTGCATCTGCACTGCCACTCCACTGCTGGCCTTGCCGATATGACCTTACTCAAAGCGATTGAAGCGGGCGTTGATCGGGTCGATACCGCGATTTCCAGCATGAGTGGCACTTATGGTCATCCAGCGACGGAATCTCTGGTCGCCACCTTGCAAGGCACGGGCTACGACACCGGGTTGGATATCGCTAAGCTCGAAAATATTGCGACCTATTTCCGCGATGTACGCAAAAAATACCACGCCTTTGAAGGCATGATGAAAGGCAGTGATGCACGTATTTTGGTGGCGCAAGTCCCGGGCGGTATGCTGACCAACATGGAAAGCCAACTCAAACAGCAAAACGCACTTGATAAACTCGATTTAGTGCTCGAAGAGATCCCGCGTGTACGTGAAGAGCTTGGCTTTTTGCCACTAGTGACTCCGACGTCACAAATCGTGGGTACACAAGCGGTGATCAACGTCGTAATGGGTGAGCGTTACAAAACCATCACCAAAGAAACCAGCGGAGTACTGAAAGGTGAATACGGTAAAACACCTGCGCCGGTCAACGTGCAGTTGCAAGCTCGAGTATTAGCAGGTGCTGAGCCCATAACCTGCCGCCCCGCTGATTTGATTACTGCTGAAATGCCAACCTTGCAAGACCGCGTATTGCAGCAAGCTAAAGAGCAACACATCACTCTCGCCAAGAATGCGATTGATGATGTGCTGACCATTGCGCTGTTCGATCAAGTGGGTTGGAAGTTCCTCGCGAATCGCCATAACCCAGAAGCATTTGAACCCGCACCACAAGCAGCAAAAACTGGTGACGCCTCTCAAATGCCCGCGGCAAAAGCCAAAGCCGCGTCAGTGGAAAGTCAGTCCGTCGCAAGTAACGGTGTCTACACCATTACCGTCAACAACCAAAGCTATGTGGTGAAGGTAGATGAAGGCGGCGAGCTGACACATGTCGCGCCAGCAGCGTCGGCCAATAACGCACCAGTACCGAATGCAGCAGAAGGTGAAAACCTCGCAGCACCTCTTTCTGGCAATATCTGGAAAATTCATGCGGCAGCAGGTGATGAAGTGGCTGAAGGCGATGTCTTGCTGATCTTAGAAGCGATGAAGATGGAAACTGAAATCCGCGCACCACGTGCTGGAGTGATCAGTGTCATTGAAGTCAATGAAGGCGATGCAGTACAAGTCGGCGAAGCCTTGCTAGTACTAGCATAATCAGGGACAAAAATAATGGAAAACGTTTTAGCTATGGTGCATGATTTTGGCCTATTCCACCTCCAGTGGGGGCAAGCCATCATGATCCTTGTCGGTTTAACGCTGCTCTATCTGGCTATTTTTAAACGCTTTGAGCCTTTGCTACTAGTGCCTATTGGGTTTGGTGGCATTCTCTCTAATCTGCCTGATGCAGGGCTTGCCATGTCGGCGATAGAAAATGCCTTGTATGCCGCCAAACCGGAAGTGATGACGGCCTTTTCAAAAGTACTACAACTTAGCTCGTACATGCCTTTGGACATTAAGCAAGCATTGAGTAGCGCAACGCCACTACAAATGACCACCTTGCACTTGCTCGCCGAGCAGTATCAGTACAGCGATGGCATGCTTTATCTGTTTTACAGTCTAGCCATCGCCTCCGGAGTTGGCCCTCTACTCATTTTTATGGGCGTAGGGGCAATGACGGATTTTGGTCCACTGCTCGCCAACCCCAAAACCCTGCTGCTCGGTGCGGCGGCTCAGTTTGGTATTTTCACTACCGTACTGGGTGCATTGGCATTAAGCAGTTTAGGGGTGATGGATTTTAGCGTGGCGCAAGCCGCCGCGATTGGCATCATAGGTGGTGCGGATGGCCCTACGGCAATTTACGTCTCGAGCATGCTCGCACCTGAATTGTTGGGGGCAATTGCGGTCGCAGCCTACTCCTACATGGCGTTAGTACCTATGATTCAGCCGCCGATAATGCGTGCGCTGACCACGCAAGAAGAACGCAAAATTCAGATGCATCAACTGCGCCAGGTACACAAGCTAGAAAAAATTGGCTTTCCACTGCTGTTACTGATTTTGATTGCGCTCTTACTGCCTTCTGCAACGCCACTGCTCGGTATGTTCTGCTTTGGCAACTTGATGCGTGAGTGTGGTGTGGTGGAGCGTTTATCCGACACAGCGCAAAACGCACTGATTAACATAGTGACTATTTTCCTTGGCCTATCAGTCGGTTCGAAACTGATGGCGGATAAATTCCTCCAGCCACAAACTATCGGCATTTTGGTGCTCGGTATTGTTGCGTTTTGTGTCGGTACTGCCGCAGGGGTTTTGATGGCTAAACTGATGAACCGTTTCTCCACCACCAAACTCAACCCACTGATTGGTTCAGCCGGAGTTTCTGCCGTGCCGATGGCGGCACGCGTCTCCAACAAGGTCGGGCTAGAAGCCAACGCGCAGAATTTTTTGCTGATGCATGCCATGGGACCAAACGTCGCTGGGGTCATTGGCTCTGCAGTAGCGGCAGGTGTTATGATCAAATATGTGATGGGATAGACATTATTGATTGGTGTTTCTTAGACTCCAATCAATAAGCCTCACTTATAGCAAGGATAGACTCGCCGGCATGAAAATATCACTAGCCCACTTTTTACACACCAAAGTCTGCCAGACTCTTTCGTTTCAGCAAAGGGTCGGTGCACTACTGGTTGCTATGGTAGTGATCCAGCTTTTGCTGGTAGCCGGCTTTTTCCATCAAACTCTTAGTGAAACCCTACAAGATCAGATCAGCACTAAGGCTCTGATTCAAGCGCGTGAGATTGCGACTGACCCCAATTTAATTGCCCTAATCCAACAAAATCGTCTCACCGAAGTACAGACTAAAATCGATCGCCTACAACGCATTTCAGATGCCAACTTTATTGTGATTGGCGATGCCAATGGTATTCGCATTGCCCATCCAGATGAGCGAAAAATTGGTTTACCCATGCAAGGCGGTGACAGCAGTAGAGCGTTAAAAGAGGGCGAATATTACACCTCAACCCAAAAAGGCAGCCTAGGCTGGGCAATTCGCGGTAAGGCTGCTGTTGTCTCACCTTCCGGACAGGTTCTGGGTGTGGTTTCTGTGGGCTATTTACTCGATCATATCAGTGATTGGCTACGCATTTACTCCTATCCAATGCTCAGTACTGTGGCCCTACTCATGCTGCTTTCTGGATTGAGCGCTTGGCTGTTTACCCGCCATATCAAGCAACAGATGTTCAATATGGAGCCGGAAGAGATCGCCATGAACCTCAACCTGCAGCAATCCATTCTACAAAGTGTGTATGAAGGAATAGTTGCGATTAGCTTGAAGGGTGAAATCCTTTCTGTGAACGCTAAGGCACTTAATATTCTTGGCATTGCCCACCAACCGAATCATCTGATTGGACGTAATGTTCAAGAGTTCATCACTCCGACTTACTTTTTCATGGGTGCTAGTCCGTTTGGTCAGTTAGCACAGCAAAACAGCACCAACCAGCAAGATGAACTGATTAGCTGTAATGGTGAAACCTTGGTGGCGAACCGTGTGCCAATCAATTCAGGGCAACAGCAAATTGGTTGGGTGGTGAGTTTTCGTCGCCGCAACGACTTCAATACGCTGACTTCCCAGCTTAGCCAGATCCGTCAGCACAACGATAACCTACGCGTAATGAGTCACGAGTTTGCTAACCGACTATCCACCATCGGCGGCTTAATTCAAATCGGCGCATACGATGAAGCCGTCAAAACCATTCGCCGCGAAACCGCCGAGCAGCAGCAACTGATCGATTTCATCTCCCAGACCTTTCATCCCAAAGTGATCGCAGGATTACTGCTCGGTAAATACAGCCGTGCTAAAGAGCTAGGGCTGTGCTTGGAGTTCGACCCGATGTCACATCTACATCAAGAGCCGCAATGCATGACGTCAGATGAGCTGGCGGCAGTGCTCGGTAACCTACTGGATAACGCATTTGAAGCGACGCTAAAAAACCCAAACAACAATAAAACCATATCCCTGCTGCTGACCGATAACGGTGAAGAGTTGGTGATTGAAGTGGCAGATAATGGCAATGGCATTCCTGCCGACATTGCCCAAACCTTGTTTCTCAAGGGAGTGAGTAGCAAAAACCAGCAAGGACACGGTATTGGACTTTACCTTGTTCATCAATTTGTCACTCAGGCTCATGGTTCGATACTTATCGACAGTGCAGAGCCGCAAGGGACTATTTTTTCTATTTTTATTCCCAATCGACCCAAAACACTTGTGGCGGAAAACCACTTACCACTAGCTGAAGGGCATAATAAGAGCTGATTATGATGGAATTAATCGACGTATTGATCGTAGAGGATGAAACGAGCATTGCTGATGTGCACAGCTTTTATCTCAAACAAACTACCCGCTTTCGCCCTGTTGGCGTGGCACAAAGTATTAATGAAGCACGTAACATGGTGCGCATTCTCAAGCCTAAACTGATTTTTTTAGACAACTACCTACCAGATGGTCGTGGCATAGAGTTTTTAAAGGAGCTAACTCATCAACCGCAAGCACCAGATGTGATTTTTATCACTGCCGCTTCCGATATGGAGACAGTACGCGAAGCTGTTCGCTGCGGAGTATTTGATTACCTGTTAAAACCAATTGCCTATGATCGAGTGCAAAACTCGCTGGAGCGTTATCTAAAATACACTAGCTCGCTGCGCGCTAATGACAGCGTCAATCAGCGCCACGTTGATGAACTGTTTAATTTTCAGGCTAAAACTGAGCAACTCGATAGTTTACCCAAAGGGATAGATGAACTTACTTTGATCAAAATCCAAGAGATTTATCACCATGAACCACAAACCGCGTACACCGCAGAGTTGTTAGGACAAGCGATTGGGATCAGCAAAACCACCGCCAGACGTTATCTTGAATATTGTGTGGCCAGTGGTTTTCTGGAAGCTTGTATCCAGCATGGTCGGGTAGGTCGTCCTGAGCGGCTTTACCAAAAACGCTAACTACCGCTTTGATTTATAACGTGTAATGGAAGGGGAGCACTTCGGTACTCTCCCCTATTTCCAGCACCCCTTCTAAGTTGTCGCTATGACACTGACAAAGTGGGATCACAAACACCCCTTCTTCATCTTTATCGCATTTTACCAACATCGCCTGAGAAGACGGTGCTAAACAGTTAATCTCGGAACAAAACGCCTGACTTTCACGGCTAAAATGTTGCCAATACGCCAACCAATTTTCTCGCGCTTGAGCAGAAGCCAAATCTCTAGAAACCTTTCTAACTAACATCGCATCACCACTGTGGCTATTGAGTCGCTCTATTACAATGGATTTCGACTCGCCTGAGCATGAAGTAATTCAAAGTTCGCCGTAACGGAAAAAATCTTATTGGTTTTTATGTATTTATATAGCGATGAACGTTGAAGTAGTCGCATTGTAATGGCGTGGAGGGTAACTGGTTGCCTGGCCGAAAAATAGGAGCTGGGAACGACCAAATTTTAATTAAGAAAAATTAAATATTGTTATGTTTAATGCCGACATTCATGGAAATGATCAAAAATGTCGAATACGGTTCTCTATTTCAGCTTCGGCGATTCAGATTAAGTTGATGACGATGGATAAAAACACGGAAGGCACCATGGCCTTCCGTTATCTAGTTAACTCACAAAGTAACCATGCAGGCTACTTACTGACACTGATCATTTCGTTGAAGTACTCGACTTGCTGTTCCATGCTCAGACTTTGATTATTTGAACCCAACGCCCAGATAAAGAAACCACCGTAACCATTCTCTTTTTGCCACTTGGCACGGTTGAGGTTGTTTTCACGGCTCTCCACAAAATTGCCGTTTGGCCCCCACTGGCTATTGATCGTATTGCCCAAAACAATTTTCGACTTGTCTCCAATGTATTGAGCGTAATTGGCCATCGCGACATCGTAGAGGAAGTTTTGGCCGGCGTCATAGGTCATGACGTTGAAGAAATCGAAATCGTTCTTGGTTGCTTGTAACAGATCGATCACTTCACCATGGTGAGACGAGCGACCTGATGGCTCAACGTAAGAACAATTTTCAAACATACTTGAATCCATGCATGCCACAGGATCAGCACCGACATGGTATGTGGTCAGCGACAACACTTTATTGTCTCCCACTTTTTGGCGTATCAGTTTAATCAATGCGGTTAGGTCTTGGTTCTCTTTATCGGTAATGCGCGCTGCTTTCTCGAAGTCGAAGTCAAGACCATCGATTTGCACATAACCCGCTAATTGGTACTTGCTGTAATCACATTGGCCATCACCCCCCGTCGCAAGGCAGTCACCCACCACCTCTTCTGGTTTTAGGTTCTTCTTATAGACAGGGAAGGGTTTGTTGACCAATTCAACGAGGCCATTGGCCACCGCCTCCCGATTTACATCGCTACCAATCGCAGACCAAATACTTTCATAAGTTTGACCACCAAACGCGACCATCATGGTGA
Source organism: Vibrio sp. V10_P2A27P122 (assembly GCF_963874335.1). Classification (NCBI taxonomy): domain Bacteria; kingdom Pseudomonadati; phylum Pseudomonadota; class Gammaproteobacteria; order Vibrionales; family Vibrionaceae; genus Vibrio; species Vibrio sp. V10_P2A27P122. The sequence goes on from NZ_CAWNHY010000027.1 coordinate 8,688, forward strand.
CATTGCTATTATCGTGTTTTAAGGTTGACCACGCTAAGTACTGAGATGGCATCCAATCTGGGTTGTAACTTGGTGGGGTTACCATGTCATCAGAAATCGTAATGTTGCCGCTAGCATCCCATTTACCGAACGATAATAAATAACCGTCACCTTCAGAATTAAACAGTTTTTCATAATCGTTTAATCCCCAAGAAGTGAGATAACTAATGGCACGGTCTGGGTTATCGGCAAGGCCACCACCACCGGTACTCTCTTTCACTGTAATATTGGATGGGGCCGACATTTGCTCTTGATTGGCACTGTTGAGCGCCTTTGCGTAAATAGCGTAGTTACCTGCTTGCGCTCCAATCCACTCATATTCATAAGGTGCTTCGGTGTCTTGATTCAGTACCTTGCCGTTGGCAATAAACGTCACGGACGTCACCTCGCCTTCATAGCTCTTAGCATCCGCTTTGATTGAGATCGCTCGGCCTTCAAAGAAGCTTGAACCGTCTACAGGGGCAGAGAGTGACACCAGCAGATCTTTATCAGTAATGGCAATCGAAATCGGTGCAGTTTGAGCACTTGCGCCTTGATCGTCATACGCGGCAACCGTGAGAGTGTATTGTCCTTCAACTTGAGCAGGCACAGTGATGGTATAGAGATCGCCCGAAGAAGAGGTGGATGTTGCAACGACTTCGCCATTCAATTGAACATCGACACGCGCCACTTGGGTATCGTCGCTCGCCTCAACGACCACCTCAAATGGCTGATTGGGTGCTATTTTTTGTCCATTTTCTGGCGATTGAACATGCACTTCAGGAACAGGGTTAGGATCGCACTCACCAACGTCATTCCATGCATCTTTCCATGCATCTGGATAATTTGGATGCCCAGTACCCGGTGTCCATACTGGGTTACCACACCAACCTGCGATTTTACATGAGTAGATATGGCCAATATTGGTTACCTCATCTCCCACTTGATAGCTCACGCCATCTTGGTACTGAGCAACGTCACCGCAACTACCACTCACATCAGTAACCGTAATCGTCAGATTTTTTTGTGTTACATGCCGTTCATCATCTTGCGCTTCAACACGTAATGCAGCGCTTCCGGCCGTTTGAGGGGTCCAGTCACAAGAGAACACTTGCTCTGTTTTGGCATCGATACTGCAAACTTCGGTGTCATTAGCAAAAAATTTAACGGTAGCCAGATCATTATCAGCATCGGTCACTTCAGCAGAGATCGTCAAACTTGTGCCTTGTGGGTGGGATGATCCCGCTTCTGGGGAAATGAACTCAACGACCGGAGGATTAGGCGCCGTCGATTCTGACTCGACAGAAACAGGCACGCTTTGCTCAGAGAGCTTATCGCCTTCCTCATTGAACGCGATAACTGAAATGGAAGCGGCTCCTATTTCTTTCGGTTGCCACACTTGCTGATACTCGGTGACACCTTGCTTCAATGGTTGTTGAGCAATTTTGTATTGGTTAGCCCAAAACTCAAGCTTACCGGCACTCTCACCATCAATACGAGCCATAATGCTAACGTCTGTGCCCGTGTATACCACTGAATTTGGCGCTGGAGAGAGAATATCTAGCGAAAAATCGGGCGGTGGTGTGATGCCCCCTTCCATTTTCACAATAACAGAATCTTCAAAAGCACTCAGGTTTTCCAATGAACCAGCAAAAGCGATCGTCAAGGAGAGTGATTCTGAGGCATTCAGAACGCTGTCAACCCAAGCACCTTCAGGGAATTTGAGCGCCACTGAATGGAGAATACCGCCCGCTTGAGCAGTATGAGATAAACTCCACGTAGGATGGGATAGCGCCGATGATTGCCAACCTATATCGTTAATCGCAACGGGTAATACAAATTCGATTACCGCATCGCGCATATCCGCTGACTCTGCTCCTGTATTTTTAATCGCTAAGGTGTAAGTGCTCCACCACTGCCCCTCTGACTCAGCTACCGCATCCGCGCTAAACTCAACAGCAATAGCCTGAGATATTGGGTTTAGCAATAGACCCGAAAAAAGCATGGTTAGGCCTAAGACCCGGTAATAGTTTTTGTCGGCCATTGAGAC
>NZ_CAWNHY010000028.1:0-10366 GCF_963874335.1 Vibrio sp. V10_P2A27P122
GGTATTGCTCGATTAGGGGGTTGGAAGAATACAAAGCGAACGGGTCGTGCTTCTATAAAGACATTATGGCAAGGATGGTTTAGGTTACAAACCATCCTTGAAGGGTATGAACTGGCTAAGTCTCTTGATTCACCAGACTTGTGATCAAGAGACAGGGTTAGGGTGGGGTGTTTAAGTAGCGACAAATATCCTCAACAACATCATCAAGTTGTATTCGTACTTCCTCGTTTGTATACCGTAAAACACGAATGCCAAATTGCTCTAGATAATCAGTTCTTGCTTGGTCGTAGATATAAGAAGACTCGCTGAAATGAGAGTCACGATCGATTTCAATCACCAGCCGATGACTTGGCGCATAAAAATCCACGATATAAGGACCAATACCAAACTGACGGCGAAATTTAGTGCCTAGTTGTTGGCATCGTAACTTTGCCCACACACTTTGTTCTGATGCTGTAGCGTTAGTACGCAATGTTCTACGCCGCATTTTTGTCGATTTAGGATTAGATTCCATTCTATTTCCTTTATTTTCTATTCCTCATCCCTGTTTTCAATGACGCCGTGTGTTTTCTTCCAACGTTCCCAGCGCTGGTAAGCGAGCTGCTGCATGTCGGTGGTTTTATCTGCTTCATCAATGATCTCTTCACCCAGTAGGTATTCAAAAATATCCTCTAAGGTCAGAATGCCTTGTACTGTGCCGTATTCATCAACGATTAACGCCAATTGCAGCCGTTTTTGCATCATTTGATCAAACGCCTTTAATAAGCTCATTTTGTTGAGCAGCGCATGAAGCGGCCTCATGACTTCTTCTAAACGTTTACTGCCTTGGCCCTTTTGTTGCAGTTTAAATAGCTCTAAGCGATGTACAAAACCGATGATGTCCTCTTTGCTTTCGCCATAAATAAGCGGACGCGAGAAGGGCGTATCTCTATGTTGCACGAGAAACTCGTCGATAGTGAGTTGCGCGCTGGCGCGAAACAAAACCGGGCGCGGTGTCATCACTTTAGTCACTGGGACGTGCTGAATAGCCAACAAGTTATTGAGTATTTTTGATTCGCCATCGGCAAACTCACCGCTTTCATTGGCCAGCATGGCCATCGCGGAGAGTTCATCACGCATTTTGGGCGCTTCATGGTGACGCGCTAAGCGTTTGGTGATCTGCTCTGAAAACCAGACAAAAGGTGTCAGTGCCCACACCATCCAGCGTAAAACTACCGCAGAAGCTGGCGCAAGTTGACGCCAATAGGTTGCGCCAATAGTTTTCGGTACGATTTCCGACAACACCAAAATGCCTAGAGTTAGCACCGCAGAAAATACGCCGAGCCATTCGCTACCAAATACGACCGCCGCTTGTGCGCCTGCGCTGGCGGCACCGATGGTGTGAGCAATGGTGTTGAGCGTGAGAATCGATGCCAAGGGACGGTCAATATCCGCTTTGAGCTTGCTTAATTTATCCGCTGAAGGATGAGCGTTTTGGCGCAACTGAGCAAGGTAGCTCGGTGTGATGCTCAGTAGCACAGCTTCAAGAACCGAACAGATAAAAGAGACACCGATGGCAACGGCAATATAAACCGTAAGCAAAAACATGATTGTTCCTTAGTTTTAATCTATACCAAATCAATACTGCGTTGAGTTTGCCTCATACCAATATATACCCTTCCCACTTGAAGCTGCAGCGGTGTTGGCTACGTTCGCTCACCCCAATCACATAGTTTATCTATGCTCATGGGGATGAACTTACTTGCCGCCTACCTGCAACTTCAAGTTGTTTGGGTATAGACCGTTGGCGTATGTGGCATTTGCTCTGCCTGGGCAGGATTGCACTGATATATTAGGTCGCTTAAGTGACCTGAAATATCAGGTATCCAAGCATAAGTACGCTATAAATAAGGGCTTACAGCGTCAAAAACAAGCGGATATTCTTTGTCAATCAGTAACAAATTGTGAGTTATTGCTCATATTGTGGTTAAAAGTGCGGCATAGAGACAAAAGATCAGCGACAAACCTTTGCCAGACGGGGGCTTTATGTTTTAGAGTGAGGTCAATTCGATAACACATGAGAAGGGAAACCTAATGAACAAGACCCAATTAATCGACTTTATCGCTGAAAAAGCAGACTTATCTAAAGCACAAGCAAAAGCTGCTCTTGAAGCGACTTTAGGCGCAGTTGAAGGCGCTCTCAAAGAGGGTGACCAAGTTCAACTAATTGGTTTTGGTACATTCAAAGTAAACCACCGTGCAGCGCGTACTGGCCGTAACCCTAAAACAGGTGCTGAGATTCAAATCGCAGCAGCTAACGTTCCAGCATTTGTAGCCGGTAAAGCACTGAAAGATTCAGTGAAATAATTTATACTACGCCGAGATACTCTCTCGGCGTAGATTTCTCCCATGAAAAAAATTCTTTTATCCATTCTATTTCCCCTAGTCTTAGTGGGGTGCTCCTCTTCTAGCCATACGCCTAGTCTCGAACAATATTCCAATTATACCAGTGGGCAAACCATGGGTGATGCCACCAGTTTTTATTGGTATATCGAGCGTTCAGCCTCTCCAAACAGCGCCGCCGATTATGTCGCATCAGGTGATTATGGTTGGTATAAAACCAATTATCGCTGGGATGAAGGGACATTAAGAGAGCTCAAGCGCGAAGGTGAGCAGCTACAAAAAAAATCGCTCGTACCTTATTCGGTTCACTTACGTTTTAATGACGCTGGTGAGGCCATTTATCAACAATACCGTGTCGATGGAAAAATACTGCCACTCGATGAAGAGCAGCTTTCCCATTATCTGCAACAAGCACAATACCTGATCTCAGAAACCAAAAATAAAGACAACCAAGGGTTAGAACTGATTCAAGGGGTGTGGGATGGAGAAGTGTTTGAAACCTGCACGGGTCATGAATACACGCAGATGGAATTTAACCAAACGCTGCCCAGTTTTGTGGTCAGTCGTTTAGCATCATTGGATAACTACATCGCATTTTTAGGTAAAATCCGCAATAACCGTGTCTATATCGAAGAGCTATTAATGCTTGCTGATGAGAATCATGGCTGTGTCGACAAACCGCAATTGTTGAAGTGATGATTAAGTTCATCTCGAAGTGGGTTTAACACCAAGCCAATACAGAAGTATGAATATGAAGTATAAAAATAAGGCGCTCAATGAGCGCCTTATTGGATCATAACCTAGCTTTGTCGTTGTTATTTTGTTGTCTGTTGTTCACGAGCTATCGCGCGGTAGCCAATATCGCTGCGATAGAACATGTCATCCCAGTTGACCTGTTTGGCTAATTGGTAAGCGCGCTGCTGCGCTTGTGAAACCGTGTTACCAAGTGCGGTTGCGCATAACACGCGACCACCGTTGGTGACGACTTCTCCAGCTTGGTTGCTTGTGCCTGCGTGGAAGATTTTCTCACCCGCGACTTCTTGCGTTGGTAAGCCAGAAATAACATCCCCTTTCGCGTAGTCGGCAGGGTAACCGCCAGCGGCCAAAACAATACCGATAGAAGCGCGTGGGTCCCATTTTGACTCCACTTGATCGAGTTTGCCTTCTAGAGCGGCAAAGCAGAGTTCGACCAAATCCGATTGCATCCGCATCATGATCGGCTGAGTTTCAGGGTCACCAAAGCGGCAGTTGTACTCAATCACTTTCGGTGTGCCTTGCGCGTCAATCATTAGCCCAGCGTACAGAAAACCTGTGTAAGGGTTGCCTTCTGCCGCCATACCGTGCACCGTTGGATAAATCACCTCTTGCATCACGCGCTCATGGATCTCGGGCGTGACCACCGGAGCTGGCGAGTAAGCGCCCATGCCGCCAGTATTGGGGCCCGTGTCTTTATCGCCGACGCGTTTATGATCTTGGCTGGTGGCCATAGGGAGAACATTTACGCCATCGACCATGACAATGAAGCTCGCTTCTTCTCCATCTAAGAACTCTTCAATCACCACGCGGCTGCCTGCATGACCAAAGGCATTGCCTGCGAGCATATCTTGAATCGCGTCTTCAGCCTCTTGTAGCGTCATCGCCACAATGACCCCTTTGCCAGCGGCAAGGCCATCGGCTTTGACCACAATCGGCGCGCCTTGCTGGCGGACGTATGCCAAAGCAGGTTCAATTTCTGTGAAATTAGCGTAAGCCCCAGTAGGAATATGATGACGAGCTAAGAAATCTTTGGTGAACGCTTTAGAGCCTTCGAGCTGTGCTGCTGCTTGCGTCGGGCCAAAGATGGGTAAATCCGCCTTACGGAAAGCATCCACCACGCCAAGCACTAAGGGTGTTTCTGGGCCAACAATGGTTAGTTCAATACGTTTTTCTTGAGCAAAAGCGACCAAACCAGCAATGTCTTCCACTGCAATGTTGACGTTCTCAAGTTTAGGCTCAAGCGCTGTGCCCGCATTACCCGGAGCAACAAAGACAGTTTTAACATTTGGGTTTTGAGCGACTTTCCAACCCAGAGCGTGCTCACGACCGCCAGCACCTATAATCAGAATGTTCATCTATGAGTATCCTTTAACGTATAGAGTTTGTTTGTTGCCATTTACCCCCTCCTAACCTCCCCCTTAAAGGGGGAGGAACTTGGAGAACAATACCTCTTCCTAAAAGTTAGGTGAGGTCACTTCGTTCTATTCCCTCCCCTTCTAGGGGAGGGCTAGGGTGGGGTAAGGTTTTTAGTGACGAAAGTGACGCATACCAGTAAAAATCATCGCCATGCCGTGTTCATCGGCGGCGGCAATCACTTCGTCATCGCGCATCGAACCGCCTGGTTGAATCACACACTTGATGCCCGCTTGCGCCGCAGCATCAATGCCGTCACGGAACGGGAAGAAGGCATCAGAAGCCATCACACATCCTTCTACTTGCAAACCTTCATCAGCCGCTTTAATGCCCGCAATTTTGGCTGAATAAACGCGGCTCATTTGGCCTGCGCCCACGCCAACAGTCATGTCACCTTTTGAGTAAACAATCGCGTTTGATTTGACGTATTTAGCTACTTTCCAGCAGAAAAGAGCATCTTTGATCTCTTCTTCACTCGGTTGGCGCTTGGTTACGATTTTGAGATCATCAAGGCTAACCATGCCTTGATCGCGATCTTGCACCAGCAAGCCACCATTGACGCGTTTCACGTCAAAACCGGTGGTTTTCGCTGACCACTCACCGCACTCAAGCAGGCGCACGTTTTTCTTCGCCGCAACCACTTCAATCGCTTCCGCTGAAACGGTTGGTGCGATGATCACTTCAACAAACTGGCGCTCAACAATCGCCGCTGCGGTTTGTGCGTCTAGCTCGCGGTTGAACGCGATGATGCCACCAAAGGCAGACGTTGGGTCGGTTTGGTAAGCGCGGTTGTAAGCTTGAAGAATATCGCTGCCCAAGGCAACGCCACATGGGTTGGCGTGTTTGACAATCACACACGCTGGCTCAGAGAACTCTTTCACACACTCAAGAGCTGCGTCGGTATCGGCGATGTTGTTGTAAGAGAGCGCTTTACCTTGGAGTTGGCGTGCAGTAGAGACTGACGCTTCCTCTGGGTTGGCTTCAACATAGAAAGCGGCCGCTTGGTGACTGTTCTCACCGTAACGCATGTCTTGTTTTTTCAGGAATTGTTGGTTGAAGGTGCGCGGGAATTTGCTCTCTTCATCACCCTTCTTTCCTTCTTCATCAAGTAAAGAGGCTCCATAGGATGGAACCATAGTGCCGAAGTAGTTGGCGATCATGCCATCGTAAGCAGCGGTGTGTTCAAAAGCGGCAATCGCAAGGTCAAAACGTGTTTCGAGTGTTAGCGAATTGTCGTTCGCATCCATCTCGGTAATGACACGGTCGTAGTCATGTGCATTCACCACTATGGTCACATCTTTGTGGTTTTTCGCCGCAGAACGCACCATAGTTGGCCCACCAATGTCGATATTTTCTACCGCATCAGCTAGGGTACAACCTGCTTTAGCAACGGTTTCGGCAAACGGGTAAAGGTTGACGACCACCATATCAATCGGCTTAATACCGTGTTGTTGCATGATGTCGTCATCTTGACCGCGGCGGCCCAGCACGCCACCGTGTACTTTCGGGTGCAATGTTTTTACGCGACCGTCCATCATCTCAGGAAAACCGGTGTAGTCAGAAACTTCTGTAACAGCAATACCTTGGTCTGCTAATAAGCGAGCGGTGCCACCAGTAGAAAGAATATCGACACCGCGCTTCGCGAGAGCTTGAGCGAACTCAACAATGCCGGTTTTGTCTGATACGCTGATCAATGCGCGGTGAATAGGACGAGCGTTATTCATGCTTCGGTCTTCCTCAAATCATGGAGTTAATAGGAAATTTGATGGCGCACATTCTAACCAAACAATCATCAAAAAGCTCGCGCAATCGTTTGGCATCGCAAAATTTTTTATAAAAACGGCGATATTGGGTATCAAACGTAATAAAAACGTTAAAGGAGAATGAGATGTTTCAAATTGGAGAGCTCGCCAAACGCTGTAAAGTTTCAACCGATACGCTGCGTTTTTATGAAAAAAATGCGCTAATAAAACCGGCGGGGCGCAGTGAGTCTGGTTATCGTTTATATAATCAAAAAAATCAGCAGCAGGTGAGTTTTATTCTCAAAGCCAAAGAGCTAGGGCTCAGTTTGGATGAGATCAAAGAGTTACTGGAAATAAAGCTGGAAGCGACCGAACACAGCTGTGCGGAAGTGAAATCGATCACCAGCGCTAAGCTAGTGGTGATTGATCAAAAAATCGCCGAGTTAACGACGATTCGTCAAGCGCTAAAAAAAATCAACGATGCGTGCTGCGGTCATATAGACGACAACGCCAGCCACTGCTCAATTTTAGCGGCATTGGAGTGATCTCATCAGCCGATAAGGCGTGAGTTGCTCACACTTTAAAATGGCTAATGCTCTGTTTCAGTTGTTGGCCGCTGTCTGAGAGATATTGACTGGCTGTCGACACTTGATCGGCTTGGGCTGCAGCTTGGGAGCTGTGCTCGGCAATATGAGTCAGATTGCGATTAATCTCTTCTGTAGCGGTGGTTTGCTGGGCGCTTGCCTCAGCAATATGTTCATTGAGTGAGAGAATCTGTTTTACTTGCTCGTCGATCTCATTGAGCACTTGCTGCGCTAAAACAGCTTGTTGCTGTGTGGCGGTTGATTGTTGCTGCGTTTGAGCCATAAATTCTCCCAGCTCTTTTGCGCGAGCCTGTAATCTATTGATTATCTGCTCTATCTCGTTGGTGCTGGTTTGAGTACGCGTTGCCAGCGCCCGTACTTCATCCGCGACGACCGCAAAGCCTCGCCCTTGTTCACCAGCACGTGCTGCTTCAATCGCCGCATTCAGGGCCAATAAGTTGGTTTGTTCAGCTATCCCTTGGATGACCGCCAGTATCGCTCCGACATCTTGTGTCTCTTTGGCGAGGTTTTTAGTGGTGGTGTCAGTGGTGGTCAGTAGTGCAGACAGGGAGTCCATAAAATCAGAAGCTTTGCCAATCACCGAGCTGCCTTCTTTGCCTTTGCTGCTGGCCGTATGCGCGGCTTTCGCGGCACTACTCGCTGCATTAGCCACTTCTTGATTGCTCGCATGCAGTTCGTTCATTGCTGATGCGACTGTATCGACGGATTGCTGCTGCTCTAAGGCTTTGATTGAGGCATGTTGTGAGAGTTGAGTAAGCTCATTTGCCGAGTGGTTAACATTGTCGGTGATCGGTGTGATATTGGTAATGGTATGACGAATCTTCTCTGTGAACTCATTGAAGGCTTGCGCTATGTGTGACAGCTCATCACTACCTTGTACAGAGAGCTTTTTGGTTAAATCACCGTCGCCTTTGGCGATTTCTTCGAGTGCCTGTTTGGTTTCTTCACACGGTTTAGTGATGCTATTTCCTATCACTACTGAAAGAATCAGCATCACAATAATGACGATGCTAAGAATGAGCAATATCGATTGTAGGCGTTGCCAAATCAACGCATTGACATCGTCGATGTAGACTCCAGAACCGAGGATCCAGCCCCAAGGTTTAAATAATTTTACATAAGAGATTTTACCCACATCGACGCTAGAACCTGGTTTGGGCCACATATAGTCGACAAAGCCTTCACCCTGCTGTTTAGCGACTTTAGTAAATTCTACAAACAGTTTTTTTCCGGTCGGGTCTGCGGCATTGGAGAGATCTTTGCCGTCCAATTGGGGCTTCATTGGGTGCATGATCATACTTGGCTGAAGGTCGTTGATCCAAAAATAATCATCAGCCTCGTAGCGCAGTTTCGCGATGGCTTGTTTGGCTTGAGTCTGTGCTTGCTGCTCGGACAAGGTGCCATCGATTTGTAATTGGTGGAAGTAACTTAATACGCCGTATCCTGTTTCGACGATGTGGCGAGTTTTTGTCTGTTTTGATTGCATTAAATCGTGTTGATAACTATTGAGCATGGAGACAAATGGGATCAACAGTAGCAGTGTGGTGACCGTGGTCAGCAGGTATAAACGCGTTCTAATTTTGGTCTGGCGCAAGTTCAGTAAGCTCATTGACGTCACTCCTTGTCAATCTTCCGAGTGGTTTTATCATTATAGGCCCATTTGACTTGGTGTTTAGATTGTTGCGTCGCCGAGCTCACCTTAGTCACTCCATTTTTGGGGGGATAAAGCCTTACTCATTGTATGCACTGTTCACGGCAAGTGATTTGGGGATCGGTCGGTAAATTTCCATCACATGCACAATGTAACCAGTTTGTTGCGGTCGCGTAAATGCGACAACAGAAGAAGAGAGAGTCCGCTCAAACAATCAGATCTCTTTATTGCATTAATGCAAAGTAAAGCAGCCCGTTGATATTTTAGTTATCCGTTGGGTGAAAATGAAAAAACCGAGCGCAGAAGCTCGGTTTTAAAAGCGATGGTATCTAGTTGCTAGATTTGTGCAGTAGCTAGATTAGTTCATGCCGTATTTTTTTAGCTTCTTACGAAGAGTGCCGCGGTTGATGCCCATCATGGTTGCTGCGCGAGTTTGGTTACCGCGAGTGTACTGCATGATGGTGTCGAGTAGTGGCTGTTCAACTTCAGCAAGAACTAACTCGTATAGTTCTGTCACTTCTTGGCCGTTTAACTGCGCAAGGTAGTTTTTAAGAGATGCTTTAACTGAATCACGTAGTGGCTTTTGCGTGATTTGATCTTGTGAAGTTACGGTTGTTACTGTGAAAGCTTCTGAAGTCAGGTTTTGTTCGAACATATGCGGTCTAGCTCTTCTCTTAATTATGATGCAACGTTATCAAAATAACCTTCGAGCGCGTCAATTTGCAGCGGTGCTGCGTCAATAGCGTTGAAGGTACGGCGAAACTCACTTGCTTGTTCATGTTCTTTCAGATACCAACCCACATGCTTACGAGCGATGCGAGGGCCTAAATACTCACCATAGAAACTGTGGAGAGCCTGTACATGACCAAGCATAATATCTTTCACTTCCGCAGCCGGAAGTTCAGACATCGTGGTGCCGTTTTCCAAATAGTGTTGGATTTCTTGGAAAATCCACGGGCGACCTTGGGCAGGGCGTCCAATCATTAAAGCGTCAGCGCCGGTGTAATCCAGCACGTATTTCGCCTTCTCTGGGCTATCGATATCACCGTTAGCAATAACCGGAATAGAGATGGCGTTTTTCACCGCTTTAATGCTGTCGTATTCGGCCTCGCCTTTGTACATACACGCTTTGGTTCTGCCATGCAGGGCTAAAGCTTGTATGCCGCAGTCTTCGGCTAATTTAGCGATGTAGACACAGTTTTTGTTGTCTGTATCCCAGCCAGTACGGGTCTTTAATGTCACTGGGACATCAACGGCGTTCACCACCGCTTTCAAGATCTGTTCAATCGTCTCCGGAAATTGGAGTAAGGCTGAACCCGCCAGCTTTTTATTCACCTTTTTTGCTGGGCAACCCATGTTGATGTCGATGATCTGAGCACCGTTCTCAACACTAAATTGGGCTGCATCGGCCATAAGCTGTGGGTCGGCTCCCGCAATTTGTACCGAGCGAATGCCCGATTCGCCCTCATGTACCATACGTTGCATCGACTTTGACGTATTCCATAGAGCAGGATTAGAGGACATCATTTCACTGACGGCCATGCCTGCTCCATAGCGAAGACACAACTCTCGAAATGGTCTGTCAGTCACTCCTGCCATAGGGGCAACGATAAGATTGTTCTTAAGTTGATAGTTTCCGATTTTCAAAACGTCATCACAGTTCTGTACCAGCAAGGGCGCGCATTTTACGCATTTTTTTACTGCGTGAAAAGACTAATATTTGAGCATTTACAATTTGTTTTAGTAAATCGTATAAAATACAGTCTATTAGCACGCAAAGTCTTATCTAGCCTTACTTGCGACCCGAGAAGCGACAC
>NZ_CAWNHY010000029.1:0-10147 GCF_963874335.1 Vibrio sp. V10_P2A27P122
CAATTAAATAACGTGATCTTAAGTCAATAAAGTTAAGGTTAAATATAATCAAACTTTATAGATTTGAATGATGATCTAATTTTCAAAAAAATGAATGCAATGCGCTAAATAAAATATCAAGCCAAAAGAAAAACAATAATCCGTAATTAATAAATTAGTTATTATTGTTTGATGGCAATAAACAGAGAAAATTAAAGAAGATGGTACTCTTGATAACGACGAGTCTTATGAAAAAGGCACTTAAAAGCGCAAAAATACAGTTTAGGCTGTCTATGACTAAACAACTTGAAGTTGCAGGTCGATATGGTAAGTGAGCACCCCATAGCAATAGCTAAAAATGTAGCCAACATCGCTGCAGCTTTCAATGGGAAGGAAAAAGCCTTCATTCTCGAAGCTCTTTAATCTATGGCTGAGCACTTTTCTGGAACTGTAAACCAACTAATTTGGTATTTTATCAAAACGTAATTCACTATTTATCCTAATGACCAAACAATAAGATATTTATCTATTCGGACATAAATCTGATTATTTCTTGACACTTATTCCATTATTTTAATATTTGCACTTTTTATAAACCATGGGAAAGAGAAAACAGATGATGGATGACATTGTAAAGAAAGATATAGCTAACGACCCAAAGGTAGCCCGTTTATTTTAGTAACCTTCTTCGTTTTTTAATTCATTATCTGCTCCTTTGAAAAGACACTACTATGAAATACAGGTCAATCCGAATGCTATTAGTGTCCGTATAAATGATAATATTGTGTATAACTAAACAACTTGAAGTGGCAGGTAGGTTGGAAAGTAAGTTTCCCCCATGAGTATAGATAAACGATTTGATGAAGTGAGCGAACGTAACCAACACCGCTGCAGCTTCAAGTAGGAAGGGGATATCAGACGATCAATCGGCATGATTCATCATAGATAGAAGGTCACAACATTCCCCGCGCTAAGAAAAGTACTATATAAATCTTGTTCAATTTTTTCGAACTTAATCATCAAACGGAGTGAGTTATCTCAGGTTACGAATCACTCTACACTGGCTCCAACAGCTAGGAAGCCGCTGAGCACCTACTACCTTTTAATGAATCTGAGGACACTTTAATGAAAGCACTATTGAAACAACTAACCACATCAACTTCTGGATTTTCTGCGCTTGCGCTTCGTTTCCCAATTGGCATCATTTTTATGGCGCACGGTGCGCAGAAACTCTTTGGCTGGTTTGGAGGATATGGATTAGAAGGCACAGGTCAATGGATGGCTTCAATTGGCTTAAACCCAGGTGTGCTGATGGCATTTTTAGCGGGTAGTGGTGAATTCTTTGGGGGCCTATTCATTTTACTTGGCTTACTAACTCGCCCTGCCGCCTTGCTTCTTTCTATTACGATGATCGTCGCAATCGCTTCTGTACACTTAGGTAACGGCTTATTCATGGCTAATAACGGTTATGAGTTTGGCCTTGCGCTGCTTGCAGCCAGTGTATCGTTGGTTTTCTCTGGTGCTGGCAAATTGGCACTTGATAACTGGTTAAATAAAAAGCTCGCATAATCTATGCCTAAGGCCAGCATACCGTTTCATTGAAGGAGGCCAAGCCTCCTTCAAACGTTAAGATTTTCAGTCGATAACATTCAACTTAGTATCACTTTCCTTCCTTTCTCTACTTGTGTTGCATGCCCTTCTTTTTATGCTACATAAAAGTGCCGTTGAGACCCTATTCATATAAAGCAACCTTAATGGGTAAATATGCAACCAAACGAGCTTAAAATTGAATGAAAACTAGCGAATTACCATTAGATGAGAATAGTGACATTTGTTAACACAAAAGACCCATGTGTTGCCAAATGATAAAAAATAAAAATTTAAAACCAAAAATAGGTTATTAAAACGTAAAAGGTGGGCAGTTTTAAGTGATAAAGATCACAGCAATTAACCGTTAACATTATTTTACTTTTTGATTTGCACTCAGCCCTGCTAACCTGCGGCACGCTTTGAAATGATGTCGAAGTGCATAAAATAAAGGAGTGTTCACAATGAATACCAAAAAACCGATGTCGCTTACCGGCCGTGTTATTTTAGGTATGGTAGCGGGTATTTTGACTGGCTTTGCCATTCGAGCCCTATTTGCTGAAAACGGATTTGTTGACGCGTATATCGTTAACGGCTTATTCGATGTTGGCGGAAAAATCTTTATCGCCAGCTTAAAAATGTTAGTTGTACCCCTCGTGTTTGTTTCTCTCGTTTGTGGTACGAGCTCACTGAAAGATCTCACCACACTTGGCCGCATGGGCGGTAAAACCCTAGCCTTTTACATCGCAACCACTGCGATTGCCATCACACTGGCACTGACAATGGGCACTGTGTTTCAACCGGGGTCCGGAGCCGATTTAACCGCAGCAAGCTCATTCCAATCTGCGCAAGCCCCTTCTTTGGGCCAAGTGTTTATTGATATGTTCCCGACCAACCCAATCAGCGCGATGGCAGAAGGTAAAACACTGCAGGTCATCGTCTTTGCAGTACTATTTGGCATAGCCATCAGTGCCGCGGGTAAACCGGGCGAGCGTATTGCGGGCGTTTTTAATGACTTGAACGAAGTTATTATGAAACTAGTCGCCTTGTTGATGAACCTTGCTCCATACGGCGTATTTTTCCTGATGGCAAAACTGTTCACCAGCCTTGGTTTAAGTGCCATTTTGAACCTCGCAGAATACTTCGTAGTACTGACGGTTACCCTGCTGCTACACGGTTTTGTCACCTATAGTTTGATGTTGAAAGGCTTTACTGGTTTAAGTCCAATCACCTTCTTCCGTAAAATGGAAGATGCCATTATGTTCGCTTTCTCTACAGCCTCTTCCAATGCGACTATACCCGTCACCATGGAAACGGCTAAAAACCGCTTAGGGGTTGATAACAAGATAGCTTCTTTCACCATTCCGCTAGGTGCGACCGTTAACATGGATGGCACAGCGATCATGCAAGGCGTTGCGACAGCATTTATTGCCCAAGCGTTCAATATCGACCTAACCATGGGTGACTACGTGATGGTCATCCTCACGGCAACACTAGCCTCTGTTGGTACAGCAGGCGTTCCGGGTGTTGGTCTTGTCATGCTAGCGATGGTGCTAAACCAAGTCGGCTTGCCACTAGAAGGTATTGCTTTGATTATGGGTGTTGACCGCTTATTAGATATGATCCGCACCGCAGTCAATATTACTGGTGATAGCTGTGTGACTCTTATTGTGGCGAAAACAGAAGGCGCGTTAGATGAAGCTCGCTTTAATGATCCACAAGCTGGCGTGAAAGAAGAAGAAGTCCATTTAGCAAAAGCTCAAGCCTAACTTTCTTCACTTCCACTCATCAAAATCAAACCCTGTCGCTATTGCTACAGGGTTTTTCTTTATTTGCTTTACAGGTCAAGAATAAGATTAAAAATCAAGCAGATCGGAGCTATCTCACACCGAACTATCTTCAATAGATCTAGAATTTTATCAGCCTAACTTTCTAGGAGTGAACACAATGATACCTCGACGCACATGGCTTCTTTTGTTCTGCACTTTGCTCTTTCCTTCAGTCGCTCCCGCTTCCTCTAACGATATCGATTCGTTAGATCTAACGCACTCAACGATTGGTTATGCCTCTTTAGTCATTTTTACTCTGGCATACACTTTGGTCATGATGGAGGAGTACCTTAAGCTACGAAAGTCTAAACCTGTGTTACTTGCAGCTGGTTTAATTTGGGCCATGATTGGTTATGTTTATCAGCAGTATGAATTAACCGAGATTGCCAAAAATGCGCTAGAGCATAATTTGCTGGAATACGCCGAATTATTGCTGTTTCTGTTAGTCGCGATGACCTACATCAGTGCAATGGAAGAGCGGCGATTATTTGATGCATTACAAGCGTGGATGGTGGGAAAAGGTTTTGATTTTCGTGCTCTTTTTTGGATCACGGGGCTACTTGCATTTTTCATCTCGCCAATTGCCGATAACCTAACCACCGCGCTGTTGATGTGCGCTGTCGTACTAAAAGTGGCAGGAAACAACCCACGTTTTATCAACATTGCTTGTATTAATATCGTCGTAGCGGCTAACGCCGGAGGCGCTTTTAGCCCTTTTGGAGACATCACCACCTTAATGGTTTGGCAAGCGGGCCATGTGCCATTTTCACAGTTCCTTTCTCTGTTTCTCCCTTCTGTGATCAACTACCTTGTTCCTGCATTGCTGATGTCATTTTTTCTGCCCAAGGAAAAGCCAACCACCCTGCATGAACATGTCGAGCTTAAACGCGGAGCCCGCCGTATTGTCGTACTTTTCATGTTAACCATTGCTACCGCCGTAGCATTCCATGCTGTGGTACGCTTTCCACCCGTGATAGGCATGATGATGGGGCTCGCTTACTTACAATTTTTTGGCTATTTCCTCAGGAAAACCTTACCTACTTCGCTGGCCAAAAAAACCGTAATTGCGATTGCAAATAATGACGAGGCCGCCCTAAAACGTATTGGCTCTGTGGTGCCATTCGATGTCTTTAAGCGAGTTTCACACGCCGAATGGGATACGCTACTGTTTTTCTACGGGGTGGTCATGTGCGTAGGAGGGCTAAGCTTACTGGGTTATTTAGGCTTGATCTCGGAAGTGATGTATAGCCAATGGAACCCCATATGGGCAAACGTGATGATTGGGTTTCTTTCGGCGATTGTCGATAACATTCCCGTCATGTTTGCAGTACTGACGATGGAACCCGATATGTCCACCGGAAACTGGTTGCTCGTCACATTAACAGCGGGCGTCGGCGGCAGTTTACTCTCGATTGGCTCAGCCGCAGGAGTGGCTCTGATGGGCGCTGCACACGGCAAATACACCTTTGTAGGCCATCTAAAATGGACACCGATTATTGCAACAGGCTACGCCGCAAGTATTGGTGTCCACTTACTACTCAATCACGCTTTGTTTTAACGAATTTGCTTCGCAATATAATGACACAGCGCCTCTGCCAGCTGGTGCGAGGCCAAGTTACGTGCCACCACTTCTGAAGCCAGCTTTCCGCTGTTTATCACGCCAATCCAATCGTCAATCATGGCGCTAAAGCCTTTACTGGTCAGCATTGGCGTCCAATCTTTTAAACTAAGGGCTTGCTCTTGCCCTTGATGCCAACGTTTTCCTTGTGTAAACGAGTCAAACTCAAAACCTTCATTCACAAAGCTCGCGCTGACTCGCTCAGCGGTTATGCCAAACTGGCGATTCATTGAGGCATGCAGCAAACTTTCGCCGTGTTGCCATTGAACATCCAAGCGGGATAACTGACCTTGATGCTGCTGGTAGGTAATATAAGCATCATCCAATGTGGCTTTAGCATTCACGTTTACGCTGTCTAGCGGATGGATAAAATCATCAAAGATAAAGGTGCGCACATCACCGGGCAGATCATAGCGGTGCTTTTCCCAACGAAGCGAACGTAAGTCGTTTCTATTACCAGTTTGCACTGCATTTAGGTGTTGGTTATAGAGCGGAATATGACGGCGATTAAACCCCACATACAAAGGTTGACGATGCTTTTCTGCAAGATCATACAACATTTCACAGGCGCTTGCGCTGTCGGCTAGCGGCTTATCAACAAAGGTTGGAATTCCGTGTTCAAGGAAAAATTGGGCGATTTGAGGGTGAGCCGAGGTCGCCGCATGGATCATAACCGCATCAACGTTATAGCCAAGTAGCTCTCGATAATCCGTGCAATTCTCTGAAATGCGGTAACGCTGCGCTAGTTGCGTAACAAGAGCTGGATTACGAGTACAAAATACCAATTCTAAATCTGGGCGCTGTGTGATGACCGGAAGATACGCCTTTTGCGCGATATCACCTAGACCAATAATGCCAATTTTCATCATCAAATCTCTTTTCGTTAGATGAAGGTTAGGCTAACACAAGAAGATTAAAAAGGGAGGTGTAGAACTCAGTGAAAAGGCAATCCTTGCCTGTCTGGGATGAGGTTAAAATGGGCTCTCTTTGTTCAGCTCATTGCAAATTTCGACAATCGCCAATGAGAGCCCGGATTTGATGATTTGTTGCTGACGCTGAAGTTGAAGCTGGTAAAAATCCAGTTCAATGTCGCCATCCGGCTCCAATACTTCCAACTGCACCATGCCCATTTTGGCCACCAAATGGAGCTTTTTTA
The DNA here is from genome assembly GCF_963874335.1 of Vibrio sp. V10_P2A27P122. NCBI lineage: Bacteria > Pseudomonadati > Pseudomonadota > Gammaproteobacteria > Vibrionales > Vibrionaceae > Vibrio > Vibrio sp. V10_P2A27P122. The sequence continues at coordinate 6,170 of NZ_CAWNHY010000029.1, forward strand.
TCGGCACCAAAATTTTCGGGTCGGTGAACACGTATTCAGCACCATCACTGTTGAGTTGATTACGCAGTTTGATGATATCTTCAATATCGTGGTAAACATCATCAGGTAATACCCCAAGACCAAACAGCAGTTTTAGCCTGACAGACAAGTTGCCGAGTGGTCCAGAATCTTGCAATAGAGGGCCAACTACTGATTGGACAGCGAAGTTATCTTTGCGAAAAATGCGTTGCATTAATGCATCAATCGCCTCATTGAACACTTCAACCGTCGTAATAAAGAATCCGCGCACCGAATGGGCACTATTCAGTCGTTCAATTATATCGCTTTCGTTAATTCTATCTGCCATACGCTGTACTAATTGTTGTTATAAAGGGAGGGCATTAACGCCCTCCAAAGTATTTATGTGATTAAAGCTGTTTGTAGATCGCTTCAATTTGCTTAACCTGCTCGCTCTGCTCATCTAACCCTGTGTAATGGGCCAGTGTTTTACATACGCCATATTGGTTCAATGATGTTTGAAGCTCGACCGCTTGAGGATCGCTGTCGTTGGTATATTTAAGGGCCGCCGCAATCCCTTTCAATAGCGTTTTGTTTTCAACACCGTACTCGATTGTACCGAGTAATGGCTTGATTAATCTATCATTGGGGCCTAATTTTCGTATTGGCTGACGACCAACGCGATCCACTTCATCCACCAAATATGGGTTGGCAAAGCGGCTCAATATTTTTTCGATATAAGCGGCGTGCAATTCAGGGTCAAAACCGTAACGACGAATGAGTACTTCACCGCTTTCATGCATGGCTTGCTTCACTTGCTGACGAATTGCAGGATCTTCAATTGCTTCACGAATCGTCTTATGACCACTCAAACAACCCAAATAGGCGGTAATGCAGTGCCCAGTATTTAAGGTGAAGAGTTTACGCTCAACAAAAGCCATCAGATTATTGGTTTTTTCCATCCCTTCAATGTTGGGGATCTCACCTTTAAATTGCTGTTCATCAACAATCCATTCGCTGAAACTTTCAACCGTCACGGCCAACGGGTCATCGTTCGCGGCTTCGACAGGTGGCACAATGCGATCCACCGCGGAATCGACAAAACCAATTAACTCATCGGTTTTAGCATGCAGCGATGGGTCTAGATATTTATACACTTCGCCTTTCAGGTGTGTTGTACCGCGCACCATGTTTTCACAAGCGATCACATTGAGTGGCTGTTCATTGCCCGCTTCAAATCTTTTGGTGATGCCTTTGGCGATCGTTTTCGCAATGATATCAAGCACTGCAGGGCCGACAGCTGTAGTAACTAAATCCGTTTTTACAATGCGATCAATCACATCATCACTGGCTGAATTCACCGCAGTGACATGAGTGACAGTATCAATTTTGCACTCAGAACCCACTACCTTTACTTTGTATTCTTGACGATGACTCAATTGATCGACCAAAGGTTCATTTACATCGGCAAAAGTCACTTCAATGTCTGCATCGGCCAATAATTTACCAATAAAACCACGACCAATGTTACCCGCGCCAAAATGTACTGCATTTTTCATAATCTTACCTACCAAAAACTTATCTAAAAGAGAAAAGAGCGCTTAATACTTCAATTGAGGTGAGGTCAGCAGTATAGGGGAACAGCCGACCTCGTTTTGCCTCAGGAGCAAAAGCGTTACGCTGCTTGGTTACCCGATAGGATGGCCAAGATATCGCTCACGTCTCTGGTTGAGGTGAGCTTCTCGATAGCATCAGGCTCATCGAGTGCGTTGGTAATGGTGGTAATAACTTGAATATGTTCATCATTTTTGGCGGCAATACCGATAACTAGTTTCGCTACGCCATCTTGGTCGTCCGTAAACTGCACACCAGCAGGATATTGGCAAATCACAATACCCGTTTTAATCACACGGTCTTTGGCGGCGACGGTGCCATGAGGAACGGCAATCGATTCTCCAAGATAAGTGGATACCATTTTCTCACGTTCAAACATGGCATCAACATACTCAGGCTCCGCATAGCCAAGCTCAACTAACTTATTGCCAGCGAAACGAATGGCTTCTTCTTTATTAGCGGCATTCAAACCTAAGTGAATGTTTTCTTTTTGGATTTGAAAAACGGACGGTTTTTGAATTTCAAAGCTGTCGTCATTCGCAGCGAGGATGGATACTTTAACCACATCGCTATCATTCGCCGCCTTAGGGCGTTGAGCTGCCAAAAGCTTAGTCACAAGCTGGTTGTACATTTCACTGTCTAAAAAGTTGCTCAGTGAAATATGCTGTGCACTGGGTGCATGTGTGCGTGCGCGGCCAGTCAGGTCTTTATGAGTAATCACGATTTCTGCGTTCTCCGGCAAACTATTGATGGCAAGGTTAGTGACGTGAATCGCTAAGCCCGCATCTTTGATTTTTTTACGCAGCATGCTTGCGCCCATTGCGCTTGAACCCATACCCGCATCGCAAGCAACAATAATGCTTTTCACGTTGGCTAAATCAATATTGCTTTTTTGAGAAGCCGCCGTCACATTGCCCTTTGCGCTCGATTTCATCTCTTTCATTTGTGATGTGGCTTTTTCTAACGCCGCTTCATCACCTTCTTCCTCGGTGCTGCTCTGTGCTTTCATCAATAATGACGCAACGGTAAAGGACACACCTGCCGCACCAAATATTGAGCATAATACGCCAACAATCGATCCTTTCTGTGTCATCAGTAGCACTGCAAAGATAGAGCCAGGAGACGCTGGAGAAACAATACCTGCATTGAAGAGAGTCAAAATGAACACCCCTGTCATACCACCAGCAATCGCTGCAAGAATCAGACGTGGATTCATCAGTATGTATGGGAAATAAATCTCATGGATGCCGCCGAAGAAGTGAATGATGGAAGCGCCACCAGCTGTTTGACGTGCTGTACCTTTACCAAACACCATGTAAGCCAACAAAATACCGAGACCAGGGCCAGGGTTTGCTTCAATTAAGAAGAAGATTGACTGCCCCATTTCACTGGCTTGTTGAATACCTAACGGTGAGAAAATACCGTGGTTAATCGCGTTGTTAAGGAACAAGATCTTCGCGGGTTCAACAAAAATAGAGGTGAGTGGTAAAAGGTGTGCTGAAACTAGGAAGTTTACGCCTGCGGCTAAACCACCAGAGAGCACTTTGACAAATGGCCCAATAAGGTAAAACGCCAAGATTGCGCCAAGCATACCAATAATGCCTGCCGAGAAGTTGTTTACCAACATCTCAAAACCGCTTTTTACTTTACCTTCAACACGTTGGTCAAAGGTTTTGATCGCCCAACCACCCATAGGACCAACCATCATGGCTCCCATGAACATGGGGATATCTGTTCCGACAATCACACCCATTGTGGTGATGGCACCGACAACAGCGCCACGTTCTCCACCAACCAATTTACCACCCGTGTAACCAATCAGCAGTGGTAATAAGTAAGTAATCATCGGCCCAACCATAGATGCTAACGTTTCATTCGGTAGCCAACCCGTTGGGATAAATAGTGCGGTTATAAAGCCCCACGCGATAAACGCGCCAATGTTTGGCATAACCATGTTAGATAAGAAGCGACCAAAATTTTGTATCTTGATCTTTGCATCTGGTGATATCATGTGGATTCCCCGTTCGATGTTCTGATGAATATTGTTGTTGTAACGGTTCTGCGAAAAACCGTTGATTGCTTAGTACACAATCAATTTACCACACAATTTCATTCTGGAACTGACGACGGGTTTTTCGTGATCAGCCCCTCATAAATCCTAGCTTACAAATCATTTCTTCGTGATCATGGTCATTAAATTGACATGTAAATTTACAACAAAAAACAAAAATACAACTTGTCAATAAGATTTAAACGACCAACATCATACTTTTTGAATTTTAACTTTTAATAAAAAAGAGATTTAAATCACAATTTCACTCTAATTATTAAAAATTAAAGAACCAAAAGTGATAAACATCACAATTA
>NZ_CAWNHY010000030.1:0-10103 GCF_963874335.1 Vibrio sp. V10_P2A27P122
GCGCCAATCACTCGATTCCGAGTATCTATGATAGGAATCATAGGCAAATGACTGTCTAATAATAACTTTCTAGCTTGAACCTTATCCATTAAGGCCGATATGGCAATATCGCTTTTGTGCATAATATCTTTCATGATGATATTCATCTGTGATACCACCACCTTGCTTAAATAAACAAATCCTAAGTATTCACCTGCATCACCAGAGATAAAGATAAGGTTTAAGCGCTTATCGGTTAAGGACGATGAGCGTAGAATCGCAATCACCGCCTCTACAGATAGCGATGCGCCTACACAAATAAAGTTGTTATCCATTTCGGTTTGAATAGAGTGAGCAGCAGGTAGCCGGTTGCCCATAGATAATGATGTATTGTACATAACCATCTTTGTATCTCCTTGAAACTATCAAGGCAAAGAAACCAAATTATGCAGAAAATCCACGTAACTGAACTGCAATAAGCTTATATCATCAAGCTCAAGCATTCCCCGCCTTGAACAAGCAAGCTAGGAGAAGATAAAGTCAGTCAAATAGAGAAGCCGTGTACTTACGAAAGTTCTAGCGGTGTACAGATGACATGCAAGAAATTCAAAAGCATTCACGCTCTAGCCAGTAGAAACGCTGTATTGAATAAATCATATGATCGACCTAAACAAACACGATACTCTATAAAAAGAGTGTGATATTGACAGGAGAGAACAAGAAAAGGAGCTTCGTTAGTATGAATACCAACTTAGCAAAAGCGAGGCTTTAAATGAAAAGTTGGCAACAAAACGTAGGCTTTTCTACTAACCAGAAAATACCACACTTGGATAATCGACTACTCGACGAGTCCATAGGTTTCTATTGCACCTCTAAAAAGTTAATAATAAGTATGCTTTCTCAGCGCGGTTATCCTAACGCAGATAAAATAATGGTCAACCAAAACAATCGAACAATGTTCATTTTTTACAATACCATGACAATACAAGGTAGCATCCAAACCTGTTCTAATATTTAGGCCACAAACTTTGTCATCATATATTTATTATAAATACACAAAATGCCACTTATATTCATACGAGTAATTAAACCATTAACGACAAAATTTATCTTAAGATATCAATCACGAGTATTCCACTCACGCTAGGGAAGAGCTAACAATAAAAATGAATTTTATGATTGATGCTGAGACGAACAACGTTCGGCATCAGCACCACTAAAAAGGAGCAAATGCTCCCTTATGTGGTTTTTTTGCTAATTTGTTAATGACTCTTCTAGCGCCCGCAAGCATAAGGCCACGTTTTCACTGCGTGCCCCATACCCCATTAAACCAATACGCCACGCTTTACCCGCTAAAGTGCCAAGGCCGGCGCCGATCTCCAAGTTGTATTGATTGAGTAAATGTGCTCGCACTTTAGCCTCATCAACCCCCTCTGGAATATAGATCGCATTCAATTGCGGTAAACGACAATCTTCAGCAACGACAAATTCAAATCCTAATTTTTCTAGGCCCAGCTTTAATTTGTCATGCATCACACGATGACGTGCCCACGCCTGCTCTAGACCTTCGTTTTTCAACACCAGCAAGGCTTCATGCAATGCGTACAAACTGTTAACTGGCGCAGTGTGGTGATAACTGCGTTTGCCTGCACCGCTCCAATAACCAAGCACTAAGCTTTGATCTAAAAACCAGCTTTGAACGGGGGTTGTGCGAGATTGAATTTTTTCAATCGCTTGCGCTGAAAAAGTCAGTGGCGATAAACCCGGAGGGCACGATAAGCACTTTTGGCTCCCAGAATAGACGGCATCGAGCTGCCATTGATCCACATAAAGTGGTACGCCGCCTAAGGATGTCACTGCATCTACAATACTCAGCATGTTGTTTTGCTTAGCCAGCAAACCTAATGCTTGCGCATCACTCAATGCACCAGTTGACGTTTCTGCATGGACAAACGCGAGAATTTTAGCATCAGGGTTAGCCTGTATGGCTTGCTCGACTTTATCGAGCGAAACGGGGGCTCCCCACTCATCATCCACCAGCACAGCCTCTCCGCCACAGCGCACTACATTCTCGCGCATACGCTCGCCAAAAACGCCATTGCGACACACGATGACCTTATCTCCCGGCTCAATCAGGTTGACAAAGCACGCCTCCATACCAGCGCTGCCCGGCGCGGAAACCGCGATGGTAAACTCATTTTCCGTTTGAAAAGCGTATTTAAGCAGCTGCTTTAGCTCATCCATCATCTGGATAAAAAGCGGATCTAAGTGGCCAACGGTCGGCCTGCTCAGCGCTTGTAATACTTGAGGGTAAATATCTGACGGGCCTGGCCCCATCAAAATTCGCTGGGGTGGGTTAAAACTGGTAATGGACATAGTTGCTCCTTGCTTGCGGCCAAATACGAATACCCAGAGTAAAACAAATCCACTGATGCAACAATTCGACCGAAGTCTAGAGGTCAAACCAGTGTCACACTCTGGTTAATTTTATTTTACATTTGGACTTAATTAGCGATTGACATTAACAGTTCAAAAACGTTCAATGAATGAGCTATCTAGCAGAAGAGGAGCACTGCCCAGGCAGATGTTTTGTGGAGCCTCAACTCCAAAACAAAACATTAATGGGGAGCAGTGCCGAGATAAACCAAGGTTGTGGATTTGGTTTATCGGTTGAATGGGCTGAATCCCTTCAACTGTCATCAGCAACCCTGATGAAGAGCTTCTGAGGTAAACCAATCATAAAAACACCTCTTTATTTGCTCTAGAAAAACTCTCTTCAAACATTGGACGTTGGTACACCAACACTATTTTTATTTCAGGAAGTCGTGGGAGAAATGCCGTGAGCGCATTCAATGTCGCCAAATTTGGCGGAACAAGCGTTGCTAACTTTGAAGCAATGAGCCTTTGTGCCGCTGTGATCGAAAATAATCCAGAGACCAAATTAGTCGTGAGCAGTGCCTGCTCTGGCGTGACGAATTTATTGGTTGAATTAGCCAATGGCGTACAAGATGCCAATCAACGCTTAAGTATTATCAAACAGTTAGCTGATATTCATCATGCGATTATTGATAAACTTGCCGACCCGCTACAAGTTGAAAAAGAGGTACACTCAATTTTAGATATGGTGGCCAGTGTCGCAGAAGCGGCCTCTTTTCAAGCGAGTAAAAAACTGACCGATCACTTAGTGGCTTGTGGCGAGTTAATGTCGACCTTCATTCTGACGCAATTACTGCGTGAACGTGGCATGGATGCGATCCGTTTTGATATTCGAGAAGTGCTGCGTACTGATGATCACTATGGTCGGGCGGAACCGCAATTAGAGCAGATCCAGCAATTAGCCCAAGAGAAGTTAACACCACTTTGTCTGCAACACGTAGTGGTAACTCAAGGTTTCATCGGCGCTGATGAACAAGGAAATACAACCACATTGGGCCGAGGCGGCAGTGATTATTCTGCGGCCTTGATCGCCGAAGCGGTACAAGCTTCTGGCTTAGAGATTTGGACTGATGTGCCGGGGATTTATACGACCGATCCTCGCATTGCGCCTAAAGCCGCTCCGATTGCGGAAATAAGCTTTAGCGAAGCATCGGAGATGGCAAACTTTGGCGCTAAGATTTTGCATCCATCGACGTTGCTGCCCGCGCTTCGCCACGATATCCCTGTGTTTGTCGGCTCCTCAAAAGAGCCTGAAAAAGGCGGCACTTGGATCCGTAAACGTGTGGAAAGCTCACCTCTATTTAGAGCCTTAACCCTACGCTGCAATCAAACCATGGTTACACTACGCAGCGCTAGCATGTTTCACGCATACGGCTTTCTTTCGAAGGTATTTGAAATTTTAGCCAAACACAAAATTTCGGTGGATCTGATCACCACCTCTGAAATCAGCGTCTCATTAACATTAGATAAAACCGATACCTCAGGTGGAGCCCCTGAACTGCCTCAATCGGTGCGCTTAGAATTAGAAGAGCTGTGTAAAGTTGAAGTCGAACATAATCTGTGTTTAGTTGCGCTGATCGGCAATAACATGAGTGAAAGCAAAGGCTATGCAAAACAAGTTTTTAGCACCTTAGAAGATTTCAATTTGCGTATGATTTGCTATGGTGCCAGCCCGCACAACCTCTGCTTTTTATTACACGAGTCGGTTTCTAAAGCGGCAATTCAGAAACTTCATCAAGACTTGTTTGAACGATAAAACCACATTGAGTAGTAACACGCTGAATAAAAAACAGGTTGACTTAGCCAACCTGTTTTTTTATTACTTAATCTAAATTCGGCCCAAGCCATTTTTCCGCTTCTTGCATATTCCAGCCTTTACGTTGCGCGTAATCTTGCATCTGATCTTGCTGAATTTGTGCAATGGCAAAATAACGAGAGTCAGGATGCGAGAAGTACCAACCTGACACCGAAGCACCCGGCCACATAGCGTAACTGGTGGTTAAAGACATATCGATGGTTTGCTCAACCTGCAACATCTCCCACAAGGTGCCTTTTTCCGTATGCTCAGGACACGCTGGATAGCCCGGCGCTGGGCGTATACCTTGGTATTTCTCACGGATCAAATCATCGTTCGACAACTCTTCGTCAGCAGCATAGCCCCAAATTTCTTTACGAACTTGCTGATGCAAATATTCCGCAAAAGCCTCAGCAAGGCGATCAGCTACCGCTTGGATCATGATGGCGTTGTAGTCATCGCCTTGCGCTTTATATTGGTCTGCTAATTCTCGCTCACCAATTCCGCCTGTCACGGCAAATGCGCCGATCCAATCTCGTTTACCACTCTCCTTTGGTGCAATGTAATCGGACAAGCAGTAGTTATAACCTTTGGGCTTTTCGGTTTGTTGGCGTAAGTGATGCAGAACATGAGCAACCTCGGTGCGCGATTCATCGCGATACACTTCGATATCATCTCCCACACTCGCGGCCGGGAATAAAGCGCAAATACCGCGAGCCTTGAGTAGCCCTTCTCGCTCAACTCTATCAAGCAATGCATTAGCATCATGGAATAAACTTTGCGCTTCCTCTCCCACCTCTTCGTGTTCAAAAATCGTTGGATATTTACCCATCAATGACCATGTCATGAAAAATGGTGTCCAGTCGATGTAACGACGAAGGGTAGCCACATCAAAATCATCAAACACATGTACGCCCAATTTAGCCGGAACTGGCGGCGTATAGTTATCCCAATCGATAACCGCTTTATTTGCCCTTGCCACTTCTAATGAGACAGGCTTAGTTCGGGGGGTTTTACGGTGATGTTGATCACGCGTGCGTTCATAGTCGATGTTTAATTTTTCAACAAAAGCAGGACGTAACTCATCAGAAAGAAGCGAAGAACAAACGCCTACTGCGCGCGAAGCATTGTTCACATACACAACTGGCTGGTGATAATTTTGCTCAATTTTAACTGCGGTATGTGCTTTAGAGGTGGTTGCTCCGCCAATCAAAAGCGGTAATTTAAACCCTTGTCGCTCCATTTCTTTAGCGACGTGCACCATTTCATCTAAAGAGGGAGTGATGAGGCCGGATAACCCAATGATGTCGACATTCTGTTCTTTCGCGACTTTGAGGATCTGCTCGCATGGCACCATAACGCCGAGGTCAATGATTTCGTAGTTATTACACTGCAAAACGACGCCAACGATATTTTTGCCGATGTCGTGTACATCCCCTTTAACTGTGGCAAGAAGGATTTTGCCATTATTAGAACCTGCTTGCTTAAGCGCGTTGATGTAGGGCTCTAAATGCGCAACGGCTTGCTTCATAACGCGCGCCGATTTCACTACTTGCGGCAGGAACATTTTCCCTTCGCCAAAGAGGTCGCCGACCACGTTCATTCCATCCATGAGAGGCCCTTCGATCACATCCAATGGGCGAGTGGCATTTTGACGAGCTTCTTCCGTATCTTCAACAATATACTCGGTAATACCTTTGACTAACGCATGCTCTAAACGTTTTGCGACTGGCCATGAACGCCATTCCAGCGCACTGGCATCCTCTTCCTTACCGACACCTTTGTTCGCATATTCAGCCGCAATATCCAGTAAGCGTTCAGTGCCATCGCTGCGGCGATTGAGAATGATATCTTCGACTGCTTCACGCAGTTTCTCAGGCACGTTATCGTAAATCTCAAGCTGACCGGCATTGACGATGCCCATGTCCATGCCGTTTTTAAAACAGTGATAAAGGAATACAGCATGGATCGCTTCACGCACATAGTTGTTACCGCGAAAAGAGAAAGAGACGTTGGAAACCCCGCCGGAAATCATCGCATGGGGTAAATTACGTTTGATATCAGCCACGGCTTCGATAAAGTCCACAGCATAATTATTATGCTCATCAATACCAGTCGCAACCGCGAAAATATTCGGATCAAAAATGATATCTTCAGCAGGGAAACCAACCTCATCAACCAAAATTCGATAAGCTTTGGTACAAATTTCAAGTTTTCGCTCACGGGTATCCGCTTGGCCTACTTCATCAAACGCCATCACGATCACAGCAGCACCATAGCGGCGAATGAGTTTAGCTTGTTCAACAAACTTCTCTTTCCCCTCCTTGAGGGAAATCGAGTTCACAATCCCTTTGCCTTGAATGCATTTGAGACCCGCTTCAATTACCTCCCACTTAGAAGAATCAACCATGATTGGTACTTTGGAAATATCCGGCTCAGAAGCACATAAATTGAGAAAGCGGACCATGCAAGCTTGCGCATCCAACATCCCTTCATCCATATTGATATCGATGATTTGTGCACCGTTTTCGACCTGCTCTCGAGCAACATGCAGCGCCTCATCATACTGCTCATCTTTGATTAAACGCTTAAAACGCGCAGAACCAGTGACGTTAGTTCGCTCACCTACGTTGATGAATAAGCTCTCTTTGGTAATCGTCAGCGGCTCTAGACCGGATAGACGACAAGCCACTGGAATATCGGGTAACGCTCTTGGTTTCACACCTTCGACCACTTTTGCCATTTGTCTAATGTGCTCAGGAGTGGTTCCACAACAGCCACCAACAAGGTTCAAGAATCCTGCTCGCGCCCATTCCCCGATGTGCTTCGCCATCTCATCGGCTTCAAGATCATACTCACCGAATGCGTTAGGCAACCCCGCATTGGGATGAGCCGAGACATAACATTCGGAAATACGTGATAGCTCTTCAACGTATTGGCGCAATTCATCCGGACCGAGTGCACAGTTCAAACCAAATGAGATAGGCTCAACGTGTCGCAGTGCATTATAAAAGGCTTCGGTTGTTTGCCCAGAAAGCGTTCGACCAGAGGCATCGGTGATTGTCCCTGAGATCATCACGGGCAGTTTGTAACCCAACTCTTCAAACACACAATCCACCGCAAAGGCACAGGCTTTAGCATTTAAAGTATCGAAAATAGTTTCAATCAAAATTAAGTCGCTGCCGCCACGAATTAAAGCACGTGTTGATTCTGAGTAAGCTTCAACTAATTGCTCAAAGCTGATATTTCGAAAACCAGGGTCATTCACGTCAGGGGAGAGCGAGCAAGTGCGGTTTGTTGGCCCTAGCACTCCCGCCACGTAACGAGGTTTATCAGGCGTTTTCGCCGTCCATTCGTCAGCAGCTTCGCGTGCAAGTTTTGCAGCAGCGAAATTGATTTCCTCACTAATGGCTTGCATATCGTAGTCGGCCATTGCGATGCTCGTCGCGTTGAAGGTATTCGTCTCTAGGATATCAGCACCTGCTTCCAAGTAAGCACTATGAATTTCTTTGATTAACTGAGGCTGCGTCAAGACGAGAAGGTCATTATTTCCTTTCAGATCGCTTGGCCAATGGGCAAAGCGATCTCCGCGATAATCTTGCTCTTCCAATTTATAGCTCTGAATCATGGTGCCCATGCCACCATCAATCAATAATATTCTCTGTTGCAATTGAGCTTCAATTTGACTTCTAACTTCTCTTCCCACAGTACAGCCTCATTCCTTTTGGTTATTCGCTCATCCTATCATATAACCATTAGAAATCTAGACGTCTAAACTTCACTTTAATTATCGTTTGATACATCTGCAATCATGGCTAAAAAGTGTTTGCTATTTGTACATCATCCAAGGAGAATTTCATTCATATTTTGTTACACGACGAGAAAACAATGTCTGTCTATTACACTTTATGCTTCCTATCAGGAGCAGCAATGTTGATTGCCTTTCTAAACAGTAAGATAGGCAATATGCAAACCACTATCGCCATTACAGCAGGATCGATGATGTTGTCATTATTGATCTTAGTTGCAGGTCAAAATGATTGGTTTCATCTAACTCAAATAGCGACAGAAACCGTCAACAGTATTAACTTTGAAAATTTTCTGCTCAAAGGAATACTCGGTTTTCTACTTTTCGCTGGCGGCCTAGGCATCAAATTACCCAACCTAAAAGATCAGAAATGGGAAATCGCGGTTCTTGCACTAGGCGCAACGCTATTTTCAACCTTCTTCATCGGTTTTGGGCTATACGCCTTCTGTCAATTTATCGGTATTCACTTCGATCTCGTTTACTGTCTGCTATTTGGTGCACTCATATCACCAACAGACCCAATAGCCGTATTAGCTATTGTTAAAAAATTAAATGCACCAAAACGTATTTCAACCCAAATCGAGGGAGAATCGCTCTTTAATGATGGTTTTGGTTTGGTTATCTTTGTCACCATTTTCACTATTGCATTTGGTACGGAAGCACCAACCATAGGTAGTGTAACTATGTTGTTTATTCAAGAGGCAATGGGGGGCATCCTGTATGGCCTAGCTCTTGGGCTATTATTCCACTACCTCATCAGCGCCACCGATGATCACTCAATGGAACTGCTTTTAACTATTGGTATACCGACTGCTGGCTATGTTTTTGCAGATGTTATCCATGTTTCCGGGCCTTTAGCTATGGTTGTATCAGGGATAATGATCGGCAACTGGACACGCTTCATTGGCTTTTCAAAAGAAAGTGAAGAACACCTTGACCACTTTTGGGAATTGGTTGACGAATTTTTGAATGGTGTGCTCTTCCTACTTATCGGTATGTCGATGCTACTCTTCAAATTCCATGAAGAGGACTGGATATTGATGGCTTTCGCCATTCCTCTTGTCTTATCTGCTCGCTATCTAAGCGTTTTTTTCTCTTACATCGGCTTCAAGCGTTACCGATCCTACAACCCATGGTCAATAAAGATACTAACTTGGGGAGGGCTACGAGGTGGGCTAGCACTAGCAATGGCACTTTCTATCCCATCTGGCATATTAGTTATCCCAGACAAGCTTATTGATGTAAAAGAGATAATCCTTGTTATGACATACGCTGTCGTGGTGTTCTCAATACTTATTCAAGGTTCAACAATTACCCCATTGATAGACAAAGCAAAACAAGCTGAAAAGTCGTCAATGTAGAAAGAAAACTGTCAGTAATGACTGATCAAATCAATTTTATCCCTAGCCGATGTTCTAGAACATCGGCTTTTGCTATCTTTACTTTGCTCCTCCTCTCTATATCTACTGTAATACCAATTTAAAAAATATGATCTAATTAAGGCTGTGAACTATGGTGAAATATCACTATGGATAGCTTTAGTAACACTTATTTTAAAAAACTGGCGAACCCTATTCAAATGAAGGTGTGATGATGGCTCTCGAACACCCCAAAGAAAGTCATTCACATACACAAATAATCACAAAATAACTTAAAGTCAGCCGAACAAGTTTGAACAAACAGGTTCAATGATTATTGAAGAAGGGCGCCAAGTAAAACTACAGACGACTAAGCGAGCCCTAGCTAATCAGAGTGTTACGGATTACAAGGAGTGAGTATGTAAGTATGCGTGGAATTGATTTTTAGAAGACGGCACTGAGAGAGTGATAAAAAATAAAATGCTATTTTTCTCAAACGAAAGAAGCCCTGCTATTACTAGCAGGGCTTCTTAATAAGTGGCGGAGCGGACGGGACTCGAACCCGCGACCCCCGGCGTGACAGGCCGGTATTCTAACCAACTGAACTACCGCTCCGCAGCGTGTCTGGTTAGACAATATTCAAAGCCTGGCGATGTCCTACTCTCACATGGGGAGACCCCACACTACCATCGGCGCTGTTGTGTTTCACTTCTGAGTTCGGCATGGA
>NZ_CAWNHY010000031.1:0-10001 GCF_963874335.1 Vibrio sp. V10_P2A27P122
GTTTTATTCTAACGTACAAGTAGATAATAATAAATATTATTTAAAAAGATGGCGGCTTTTTATCCTTTCCTATCTCTGAAAAACGGATCAACAAGCCACATAAGATAGTTAGTAAATAAATAAGATGTGTATGGTGCAAAGGAACATCAGTTAAACCTGCAAGCATAAGCATAATAAGCATGCTATTAACTAGTGGATTACCGATATATTTTACACCCGAACGAGTAAAATTAATGATTAAAGCAAAAAAAAATAAAAACATTACCAGAGTTCCCACCACCCCATAGCGGGCTAAAGAATCTAAATATTGATTATGTAAATGGGGCTGAATAGCTGCACCACGATTTTTCATACCGGAAATGCTGTCTTGCAAACTGTCATCCCCAAGACCCAAAATAGGGTCATGAACAATCACATCCAAACCATGCTTCCATAAGTCGAACCGAATACCGATAGAGGTATTATGGTTCCCTTTCTCTATCATCGAAATTTCGTATTGCGTCTGTTTAATCCGAGTATCAATTTCTTTCTCAAAAAATGCATAAAATAGCACCGAAATAGCACATATTGAAAAACACAAAACAATATAATGTTTAATGGTCGGCTTTACTGCAACAATCATCAAATAAAGAATCGCCACAGGTAAAAAGAGAATTACCCCTCGCACATCGGTCATGATAATGGCCGCCAATGAAAGCAAGCCGCCTATACCAGCAAGCGTTTTTAATGTTTTATCTGATTGATTTAAAACAAAGTAAATGCAACACAACAAGAGAAAAGAAACATATAAAGCATAAGGTATCGGGTTTGTCGCAATGCCAACACGCGCAATGTTCATCACAAAATGTTCATACAACGCATTCAGCCCGCAAATAACTGAAGCTAATGCAACAATATAATAAATCCACTGGCGTGATATTTTATTCCACGGTACAAAAAGCAAATAAACCAAACTTGCAATTAACGTTCTAGGCAAAGAAAATTCATCACTACGGAAAAAATGATAGCTAGAGAAAATCACGATTATCAATAATCCAGAGATAAAAAAACCTCTTAACTCTGAATGCCAGTTTTCCCTAATTGCATGTCGATATCTCAACAGACAATAAATAGAAACCATTGGTATCAAGCGTGAAATAATAAACTGACTAGCAGAGAAATTAAATATCACCATTAGAACAACCAATAATGGTGATAATAAAAATAACTTTTCTATATGATTAGTTTTTTTGTTTTTTATAAGCATTATTTGCTAAAGCCATTTTTACTTTGCGGTACAGTGAGTACAATTCACGAGTGGGTTTTCTGTACAATGGAGCCTTGGGTTGCTGTTCGTTTTGAAACGTTGTGTCAAAGTATTGAGGATTTGCAACCACACTTGGTAAAAATAAGAATGAAGGCATCTGATGCAAATATAGTGACCCCATATAGTTATCAACAGGCATCGACCAGCACTGTGAATACTTAAGTAATTTCGTTGCTGCATCAGGAGAAAGTGCATAAGCTCTAGCGCCACCAAAATTATTACTTAGAAAATAGATGTCATAGTTATTTTCCTGTTCCTTCAAGAACAGTTAACTGCGATCACAAGCTTCCTCCAATCTCAAAAAACCATATTCTTGGGTTTTAATTTTGATTAGATCAATAAAATGTATAAAGCAGGGTAATAGCTCAGCATCATCCTCCAAAACAATGATCGGCTCATTCAACTCAACACTCTTTTGCCAGAGTAGATAATGGCTCGCGTAGCAGCCCATCTCCCCTTTTGAAGGCATTTTACCACTGGTAAACCATAACCGCTTGGTATAGTCATAATTGGCAAATAAAGGGTGTGGAGGAACAACTCGACCATCAATCGCATCAAAGAACTCAAAATCTAGGCCGTAATTAGCCATTTGTTGCTCAATGGATGCTCGTCTTTCTATGCTGTTTTTAAGGCTAATAACGTAGATTTTCATCACAAAAACTCGAATTTCTATAATATGCTCGCCAATGTGCTGCACAATACTTATTCTCAGATTGAAGCGAATTAGAGCATATCTTGCCTAGCATTTGAATGTATTTGTTAGCAGAAATTGAGTTTTATCAAACGAGTGCTGTGCTAGAATGACCCAAAATAATAATGACGGTGAAAAATGAAGTTACTGATTGTGGGCCCTTCATGGGTAGGCGATATGGTGATGTCACAAAGTTTATATCAACGCCTTAAGCAACAGCACCCTGATGCACAGATTGACGTTCTAGCCCCCGCTTGGTGTAAACCAATTTTGGAGCGTATGCCAGAAGTGAATTGTGCTATTGAAATGTCGATTGGGCACGGCGCTTTTAATCTTGCAGGTCGATGGGCGCTCGCCCAAGAGCTAAAACGCAACAATTACACTCATGCCTATGTCTTACCAAATTCGGCAAAATCAGCACTCATACCGCTATTTGCGGGTATTCCTTCTCGTACTGGCTGGAAGGGTGAGTTTCGCTACGGCTTACTTACTGATCTTCGCCCTAATCGTAAAGTGTTCCAGTATATGGTTGAACGCTATGTGGCTCTTGCTTATTCAAAAGAAAGCATGCTCGATGAAGTACAGCTAGAAAACTGCCCTCACCCTTCTTTATTAGTTGATAGCAAAGCTCAGCAATATGCCATTTCAAGATTAGGCTTATCGACCATAAAACCGATTATCGGTTTATGCCCAGGGGCTGAGTTTGGTCCGGCTAAAAGATGGCCTGACCACTATTATGCTCAAGTTGCACAACACGCTATTGAAAGCGGCTATCAAATCTGGCTTTTTGGCTCGACCAAGGATAGCAAAGTATGTGACCTCATTCGTTCAGCACTTAGCACCGAACAACAAAAATATGCCTTTAATCTAGCTGGACAAACCTCACTTGTTGAAGCTGTGGATCTGTTGGCGGCTTGCCATACCGTCATCAGTAATGATTCAGGATTAATGCATGTCTCCGCCGCCGTAGATTGTAATATCGTCGCAATTTATGGATCAAGCTCACCGCAATACACGCCACCGCTAACTGAGCGCTTAGAAATGGTGTATACCGATATTGAATGCCGCCCATGCTTTAAGCGAACCTGCCCATTAGGGCACTTAAATTGCCTAAATCAACTGCAACCGGTGCAAGTTATTCAAGCTTTAGATAGATTTATTGGAAAAGATTCATGAAACACCTCTGGTTTGAAAAAGGGGCTTATGCCTCGAAGGCCGCGCGCCAATACTTGAATGGTTATTTTAATCCTTTAGCGATCAAGAAAATTGCCGTCATTCGCCATGCTGCGCTCGGTGATCAAGTCATTGTGCGCCCCTTTTTGATTGAAGCTCGGAAGTTCTTCCCTCATGCAGAAATAACATTAGTCACCGTTTCAAACTACCTCTATGGAACACCAGCAGAGTTAGCGGATAAAACAGTGGTAATGAAAAGCCGTGAGGATTCAAAACACTTATCACTCAAGCAAAAATGGCAAGACTACAGCCAACTGGAAGAGCAAGATATTATATTTGATGTCGCTGGGACAAATCGTTCTTACTGGATGACATTACTGACTAAAGCAAAACTCAAAGTTGGCTTTCCTTACACGCCATTTTTATGTGGCACCTTGTATAACTTGGCAGTATTTCGCTCTGACTTTCAACCAGAAGTAGAATGCATGCTCGATATGCTTAAAATCCTTGGCCACAGCCCAAGCTATCCTCTAGATTTTGCCTACCCAGACAACAGGCAACTTTGTGATTTTGAGACACCTTACCTTGTCTATTTCAGTGGAGCTTCGCAGCTGAGAAAAATCTTATCTAAGCCTGAAATGCGTGCTGTCATCGAGCAAACTATTGAGCAGCAACCCAATGTAAAACATGTCTTCCTTGAGGGAAAAAATGAGTTTGAAAAAGGTGAGTATCTACAAGATCTTGCAGAGGCTGGAAAATTAACGATTCAGCCATGCTTACCTTTAGATGAATTAGTCACGTTTATTGCGAAAGCAACGTTAGTGATTGCTCCAGACACTGGCATACGCAATGTGGCCATATCGACCCACACACCAACTGTTGGTATTTTTTACGCTACCGTCCCTTTTCGTTATACACCATTGTATGAAACACATACGATCGTGATGAATGCTAATGGTGAAAAGCCTTCTACTGAGCAAATTACTGCAGCGATTACTGCCACGTTGAAACAGCGCTCGATAACCGAAAAAAACAGATAGGATCAATCAATATGAGCCAAGTAACTGTATTAATCGCCAACCGATTAATCCGCTTGACCGGGAATATTTTTAAAATGCTCGCTTACCCATTTCATTGGGTGTTTCCAAAATTGCGTTTTACCATTCCTGCCTATTCACCAGCAAAATGGACTCGTTCTAATCGCAGTGCTATTCCACGTACAATTTGGCAAACCAACTTTACCGATCAAGCCTCCCTACCCGTTTATATTAACTACTTATTTAATCGATTAATGTCGCTCAATTGTGACTATTGCTATGTAAGTACCGAAGCCCGTGGTGAGTATTTACGAACACACGCATCAACTGAAATCTATGATGCTTACATGCGGCTAACCAACGGCGCTGCTCAAGCCGATTTATGGCGTTTAGTAGTACTCAATAACGAAGGGGGCGTCTATATGGACATTGACGCAACTTTGGTATGGTCTCTCGATAAACTGATTGGCGATGAGCAACAAGCGGTTTACATAAAGATTGACAACAATACTCGTTTTACCAACTACTTTATCGCCTCAGCACCCAATAATAACGACCTCAGCCAAGCGATTGAAAAAGTACTGCATAACATTGAGAACTACGACCCTAAAATGGGCGTTTATTATTCAACCGGGCCTGGCGTATTTGATGAATTACTTAAAGGCAGAGAAGATCTTTGCACAAAAGATAGAAAATACGTTTGTATTCAAGGTAGTTTTACCAATGAACATTTTCAATATATAGATCGCCCTCGTTCGAAATGGACTCACATTAATCCGGATGATTTGGTAAAGAAAAAGGAACAGTAGAGTGGTCATTCGTGCTCTCTATACCTTACTTCTCTGTGTAGCTTCTCCTTTTTTAATGTGGGGCTTGTACAAAAAGCGGCCGGGCAAGCCGTGTGTTGGTGCTCGCTGGAAAGAGCATTTTGGCTTCACACCACCGCTTAAAACTAATCAATCCCCTATTTGGATCCACGCAGTATCGGTTGGAGAAACGCTTTCAGTTTCTCCACTGATAAAAGAACTCAAATCACAATATCCTGATCAGCCGATTGTTATTACCACCACAACCCCCACCGGTGCAGAGCAAGCGGCTAAATTAAAAGAGCTTGCCGAGCATAGATACATGCCCTTTGACTTTTCTTTTGCCGTTCGTGGCTTTATAAAACGGATAAAGCCAAGCCAAATGCTGATCATGGAAACAGAGTTATGGCCAAACACATTACATACGGTTTCAAAAGCAGTTATTCCTATTACTGTTATTAATGCTCGCTTATCTGAACGCTCATGTCGACGGTATGCTAAATTTCAGCCGATTTTTAATTTACTAGCATCTAACTTAACGCGTGTACTTTGCCAATATCCAGATGATGCACAGCGCTTCATTCGACTCGGATTACCTGCTGACAAAGTGACAGTCACCGGTTCGATGAAGTTTGATATCAATATCGATCAACAAACCATAGAAAAAGGCCAGCAGTTAAGGCATCAACTAGGTAAAGAACGACCAATTTGGATTGCCGCAAGCACTCACCAAGGTGAAGATGAACAAGTGTTAGCCGCTCATGCAAAAGTACTTAAAGCACACCCTAGCGCACTGCTTATGCTTGTTCCGCGCCACCCTGAGCGATTTAATGCTGTTTTTGAGTTATGTAAAACACAATTTATGAGTGTGCGGCGAACTCAAACAGAGAATAAACTCGATCCAGAAGTACAGGTCTATCTAGCTGATACTATGGGGGAGATGCTAGTACTCATGGGATCTGCTGACATTTGCTTTATGGGCGGAAGCTTAGCGGGTGACAAAGTCGGTGGGCATAATTTACTCGAGCCAGCTGCGCTTGGTTTACCCATGTTGACTGGCCCAAGTTATTACAACTTCAGTGAAATCACTCAAGCCCTCAATCAAGCCGATGCTTGTGTGATCACACAAGATGCAGAGCAAATTGCACAAATGCTTTGTGAATGGTTCACTGATAACAAACAGCGTATTCATCGCGGCAAGCAGGGTTATCAAATCGTAGAACAAAACCGTGGCGCTCTTGCCAAAACACTTGAATATTTAGATTTATAAAGAGAATACTCTTAATGAAACGACTAATTGTTGATCTTGATGGGACACTAACTCAAGCCAATACTTCCGATTATAAAAACGTCCTACCGAGAATGGATGTGATTGAACAACTGCGCAATTATAAGCAAAAGGGGTTTGAGATTGTAATTTCAACGGCGCGTAATATGCGCACTTATGAAGGTAACGTCGGTAAAATCAATATCCATACTCTTCCTATCATTACTGAGTGGCTGGATAAACACCAAGTTCCGTATGATGAAATTTTAGTGGGCAAACCTTGGTGTGGGCACGACGGCTTTTATATTGATGATCGCGCCGTGCGCCCTACCGAATTTTCCTCAATGAGTTTGGAAGAGATCCACCAACTCTTCGAGAAGGAAAAATCATGTTCCTGATAATGTCTGGTGCCTACGTCGGGCAAGAATTGGAATCTGAATTTGGGCGTATTCCACCTAGCTTTCTACCTTTAGGCAATCGTCGCCTGTTTCAGCATCAAGTCGCTTTGGCACCACAAGGCTTAAAAGTCTATCTCTCTTTGCCTGAATCTTATGCTATCTCAGAAATCGACAGTCAGTGGCTTGAACAGCATCAGGTGACGATTATCGCTACGCCTGATGGACTGAGCCTTGGCGCTTCTTTGGTTGCTGCACTCAATATTAGTGGCCACTCACTTAATGCACCACTGCACATCCTCTACGGTGATACGCTTTTTAACCAACTTCCTGTTGGAGATGATATTGTCAGCGTTTCCACCGCGAAAGACAGTTATAACTGGGCCGTATTGACTAATGATGAAGTTGATTGGCTACAAGATGCCAACACTCCAATGAATAGCGAAAGTCAGCGGATTATCGATGGCTACTTTAAATTCAGCCGCCCACGTGAACTAGTTCGCAGTATTACACAGAGTGAGTGGCAATTTATTGCTGGTCTTAACCGCTATCATAAAAACGTAGGCTTAAGTGCCGTCAACTCGATTGGCTGGCTCGATTTTGGTCATGTGAATACTTACTATCATTCCAAAGCTGAATTCACAACTCAGCGCGCCTTTAATGAGCTCACTATAACCGCCAAATGGATTGAAAAATCGAGCATAAAGAACCAAAAAATAGCTGCTGAAGCTTACTGGTTTGACAATCTGCCGATGACAATGCGTGGTTTCATCCCACAATATTTAGGTAGTCAAAACAGCGAGGGGAAAATTTCCTATCGCTTAGAATATCTCTACCTCACTGCGCTGAATGAGTTATTCGTTTTTTCCAAGCTGCCGAGTCAAATCTGGCAAAAAATCTTAGCCAGCGCGGTGAAGTTTTTAAGCCTGTGCCTTGAGCAACCTACCGAGCCGAATGATCCCATCAATACTCTCGACATACTGTTTGCCGATAAAACCACTCTACGCCTTAACGAATTCTGTGCATCGCGACGCATCACGTTAGAAAAAAAGTGGCAATTTGCAGGACAAGATGTCTCGCTCGCGCAAATTCTGCGCGATAGCCAAAAACATCTGCCTAATGGAGAACCCTTACTGGGCGTCTTGCACGGTGATTTTTGCTTTAGCAATATTTTGTATGACTTCCGAGCCAACAAAATTAAAACGATCGACCCTAGAGGGATGACGCCTGACGGGCAGAAAACACTGTATGGTGATATCCGCTACGATTTAGCCAAGCTGAGTCATTCAATTCTTGGTTTGTATGATTGGATTATTGCCGGTTACTACCATGTTGAGATTGGCGACAAAGCGATCGAATTAAAGATTGCAGAGCAGAGTCAACATAAAGAGACGCAGCAAGGCTTTATCGAACTAATTGAACAGACTTTTGGCCTCACGGCGAAAAATCTCTACGCGATGCAAATTCAACTTTTCTTATCGATGTTGCCTTTGCATGCCGATGATCGCCGTCGTCAAGATGCCTTGTTTGCCAATGCGTTCCGTCTCCATCAAATTTTATTGAGGCTTGATCAATGATTGTGATACCAATGGCGGGAATGAGTTCTCGCTTCTTTAAAGCCGGTTATACCCAGCCCAAATATATGCTTGAAGCCCACGGTCAAACCCTGTTTGAACACTCGGTCAGCAGCTTTGCTGCGTATTTTGCTAACACTCCGTTTCTGTTCATTGTGCGCAATGTTTACGACACCGCAGCGTTTGTGCGCGAAAAAGCCTCTCAGCTTGGCATTAAACAGTTTTACATTGCTGAATTGCATACAGAAACTCGCGGCCAAGCCGAAACGGTGACTTTAGGGTTAGAGGAATTAGCAAAGCAAGGCGTGGACTATCAAGGATCGATCACGGTGTTTAACATCGACACATTCCGCCCGAATTTTGTATTCCCTGACATTAGCCAACACAGTGATGGCTACCTAGAAGTGTTTCAGGGCAGCGGTAACAATTGGTCTTTCGCCAAACCAGAACATACCGGAAGCACCAAAGTGATCCAGACCGCGGAGAAAAACCCGATTTCCGATCTCTGTAGTACCGGGCTTTATCACTTCAATCGTAAAGAAGATTACTTGGAGGCGTATCGTGAATACGTTGCCAGACCTAGCCAAGAATGGGAGAGAGGCGAGCTATACATTGCGCCGCTCTACAATTTACTCATTCAAAAGGGGTTGAATATTCACTACCACTTGCTCGCACGCCATGAGGTCATTTTTTGTGGCGTACCAGATGAATACACGGACTTTTTGAGGCAACCACAACCATGATCAAGATTGATGATGAAGCGATCACCTTTGTTGTGCAGGGGCCAGTGCAAGCCAGTGCCAGTCGCCAGCAAATCGCTGGCATCACAGAGCAATGTTTGAACTCCATACGTCGCTTTTTTCCTAAATCGACCATCATTCTGTCGACTTGGAAAGGGCAGCCGTTGGATGGCCTTGATTACGACCAAGTGTTGGAATTGGATGATCCCGGCTCAAATACCGTTTTTTATGACGGTCAGCCACTCAAACTCAATAATAACCGTCAGATGTACAGTACCCACATGGGGCTGAAAGCGGTAAAAACGCCTTATGCGGTTAAGCTACGCACCGATAACCTGCTGACAGGTCGCCAATTTGTTGAGCTGTATGAACAATATGCCGATGTCTCCAGAGCACCGAATTATCAATTTTTGACTCAGCGGGTACTCACCAGCAGCACGTTTTTTATTTCGAGTCACTATGGGCATCCGGTTCATTTTCATAAAAGCGATCTGTTTGACTTTGGCCTGACCCGAGATCTCCTGACCATTTGGTCTGATCGCTGGATACCAGAATTACACTTTACGCTTAAGCCGGGCTACAAAGCACGCCACCCAGCAACAGAGCAAGTTTTATGTCTGAATTGGATCTCAGCGCTACTCGGTGAAGAGCACCATATCGAGAGTAAAACCTGCGATCATGCAGGGTTAGGTGAAGAGTTTTGGCCACAGTTTATAGCGAATAACTTACTGATTGATGGCCCAGAAAAACTGGGATTAGATGTGACTGAACGTTTCTATCAGCGAGGTAATCTAGCACTTGAGTATGATTTAAAAGATTGGCTGTATCTTAACCAAATAACATCAATCCCACGTGATAAGAAACGTCTGTACCGTTACTATAAAAATCAAGTTGGCCGTATACTTAAAAAGCTCCATTCTTTGATTTAAATATCACTCTCTGACTTTAATAACAATAGGGGTTAACATTTTCCTTAATTTGAGTCTAACTCCTTTTTTCAAAGTCTTAATCA
>NZ_CAWNHY010000032.1:0-9919 GCF_963874335.1 Vibrio sp. V10_P2A27P122
ATAGCATCAGGTTAAATCGACACTGTTAACTTATTTCTTTGGGATTAACTAAGCTATATTAATGATATTAATAAGCAAATTACATTAATTAATAGTATCATCATCGCCGTTCAACCAGAAACTGGCATTTCTAGGTCAAATCAGTACAATTCTGCGTTCTCCACCACCATCCACTGCGAGCCAGAGAAAATGCCAACACCAGCGCCCTGTTTTACTGCCTTTAAAAAACCTATTGAAGGCTACTCTCTGCCTGAGCGCTTTACTTTCCCATTTTGTTACGAGCCGCATCCGCTAAGCGAATTAGCGGCAAACCAGCTGCAACAACACCTGCTGAACCAGCAGAATTGGCAACATAATTTTGGGCTCGATAATCACGGCGTGCTAAACCAGCATCCGGAAGCTATCGGGAAAATGTTTGGCGTTTTAGTGGTGCGTAAACAAAGTGGAGAGCTAGGGTACCTGTCTGCATTCTCGGGGAAGTTAGCTGAGCAAAACCTGCTGCCGCATTTTGTGCCGCCGATATTTGACATGCTCACTAACGATGGTTTTTTCTTGGAAGGCAGCGTGCCGATCAATCAAATTAATCAGCAAGTTGAACAATTGGAGTGCGATCCACAGCGTGCACTACTTCAGCAGCAATGGACCACCGCCCATCAGCAAGCGCAAGATGAATTAGAAGCGCATCGCCAGCTGATGATTCAAGGTCGTGAACAGCGTAAACAGCAACGCATCCTTGCCGAGCAATCAAATGATGCCCAACAATTGCGCGAAACCTTGGATTATCTCGCCAAACAAAGTGTGGCTGAAAAAGCGTCCCTCAAGCAATTAAAGCGCAAGTGGGACGTCAACCTCAACGAACTACAAGCGCAAATAGACGCATTTCAAGAACAAATTGATGCGTTAAAAGAGCAGCGTAAAAATCTCTCTAATGCGTTGCAGCAACGACTTTTTTCTCACTATCGATTTCTCAATCAATACGGCACTGAAAAATCTCTGGGGGAGATTTTCCGTCTTACGGCTAACCCTGTTCCACCAGCAGGGTCTGGAGAATGCGCCGCACCAAAATTGCTGCACTACGCGTTTCAACATCAGATGACACCGATTTCACTCGCCGAATTCTGGTGGGGAGCGTCACCAAAATCTGAAATTCGTCAACACAAGAAATTCTATCCTGCTTGTCAAAACAAGTGCCAACCGATTTTGGCTCACATGCTTGATGGGCTGAAGCTCGATGATAACCCGCTATTGCATAACCCAGCGCAAGGCAAAGAGATCGACATCATCTACCAGGATGAAGCGATTGTTGTCGTCAACAAACCTGCCGAGTTTCTATCCGTTCCCGGAGTCAACATTCAGGACTCTGTTTATACTCGTCTGCAACAAACGTTTAGCTCAGATGAAGGGCTTTTTGTAATCCACCGCCTCGATATGTCTACTTCAGGTTTATTGGTGTTTGCTCTCACCCGCCGAGCCAATAAAAGCCTGCAGAAGCAATTTATTACCCGCGGCGTTGAAAAACGCTATCTTGCCTTACTCGCTGGTGAATTACAGCAATCGCATGGTGACATTCGCTTACCGCTGCGGGGCGATTTAGATGACAGGCCGCGTCAATTGGTCTGTTTTGAACATGGCAAACCTGCTGACACTCACTGGCAATTAATTGAATGCCAAGATGGATTCAGTAAAGTCTACCTCTACCCCAAAACAGGACGAACCCACCAATTGCGCGTGCATTGCGCTCATGTGGAAGGACTCAACCTGCCCATCGTTGGCGACGATCTTTATGGCACGAAAGGAGCGCGTTTACATCTACATGCTGAGTCGCTGAGCTTTGATCATCCTTATACCAAGCAAAGGATGACATTCACGGTGGATGCCGAGTTTTGATCGACATTCCGCTTTAGTGACATTGAGGTGACAAATCCTGACTTAGCACAGCTATAATTTCGTGAATGCGAACCTTTTTCTAAGTGCTTAACGTTGAGAACACGGCTGCTGTACCTTTTGATCACACTCACCACAGTGCTAGGACAATCAAACCTAGCACACGGGCAAGAGCAAACGCTGCAAGATCGTTGGCAGCATTTTCTACGCCAAGCCGAATCGCTATCGGCTGCGCGAGCCTTGCCATTGCAAAGCATTAACTCATACCCTGTCGATCTTCTGCTCAGCGCCAGCGCCTATCCTGATTTTTCCCGTTATTCATGGCAAACCATAACTGAGCTCAAAGCGATAGCCTCACAGTGCGCACTGTCGCCCGGTTTATCAAAAACCTTGGCATCACGCCCTGAATTGCAAAAAGCAGCGTCGTTTGAACTCGCTTTATGCCAAGGCGATGAATTGCCCATCCGTTGGTTTAAGACGGCTCCGTTTCTGCATCCTGCAGGCGGGAGCTACGCAGAGCGATACTTAGCTTTTTCTACTCATAACATAACGGCCGAGCAAAACGCCGAGCTACAGCCCTACACGACTCTCTCTAACCCTCAGCATCCGCTGTACACCTTTTTTACCGATTTAGAAACGGCAGGGCGAGATGCCTTGGTCAGCGGTTATCGCGCTTATATTGACCGTCAACAACGGCTATGGATCAGTGGCGATTTCGGTATTCGCGTACTAAGCGCATTGCAATGGAAAAAAGTCGCGCTCGATCAGCAATTGGTATTGTCGGCCATCACAGCGGCTACTCAAAGTTGCCAATTACGCTACAGTAATCTGTGTGTCTCTAGCCAAGAAAAACCCAATATCTCACTGTGGTTATCAGTCATATTACTGCTGTTGCTCGCAGCAACGCTGAGTAGGACGCTCTGGTTACGCCGCCAACAAGCCAAAGAAAAACGCTTTATTTTACAGTTGCTGACGCATGAACTACGCACCCCTATCACCAGTCTTGGCTTGACCGTTGAGCAGTTTCGCCAGCAATTTGATACTCTGCCAGAGCCAGCCCAAGATACATTCGGCCGCTTACTGGCCGATCACCAACGTTTAGCTCAGCTTGCTCAGACCAGTAAAGGATTTTTGAGTAGCGATCCAAATGAGCCGTTTCAATGTCAAACCGCTTATCTCTCAGATTGGTTAGATCACTGCGTAGCGAAACACGAACTCAGCTATGAACTGACACAAGATATCGAGCTCACACTACCGTATTACTGGCTTGGGATTTGTTTGGATAACTTGATCCGTAATGCCAAGCAACATGGTCAAGGGACAATCTCAATAACGGCCAGCGTGACTGACACTCAACTGCAGCTTTGCGTTAGCGATGAAGGCGAGTTTCCCTCTCGTCTAAAACGGCTATTTTCTCGTTCTCGCACGGCTTCCAATATGGGGATTGGGCTCCGTCTTGTGAGCCATTTGATGCTTAAAATGGGCGGCAAACTGACGTGTAAAGCCCACCCCACTCGCTGCCAATTGGAATTACCATTATGAACACACTGTTATTGGTCGAAGATGATCCTCTACTCGGGCAAGGTTTGCATGATTACTTGCTACAGCAAGGTTTTGATTGTTTGTGGGTACAGCAGCTCTCACAAGTCAAAAAAGCATGGTTTCGCGCCGATTTGGTGATTTTAGATAGACAACTGGCTCAAGGAGACAGCTTGGATCATCTACCTCAATGGCTAATGGCCAAAGCCGTGCCAGTGATCATCCTGACGGCCAAAATCGAGGTTGAGCAAAAAATAGCAGGTCTGATGGCGGGGGCAAAAGACTACGTCACCAAGCCATTTTCGCAACAAGAATTACTGGCGCGAATTCAAGCGCAACTGCGACCATTAGGAGAAAGCTTGCTTTCCTACGCTGACATTGCCATTGATCTCTCAAAGCGCAGCGTTACCTTAGGTGAGCAGTTGATGACGCTAAAACCGAAACAGTTTCAGCTATTACTGCTGCTGGTTCAAAATCAAGGACGTGTTTTTCACCGTGATGAACTACTCAATAAAGTGTGGGGCTACCAAGCCTTTCCCTCAACTCGAACCGTCGATAATCATGTTTTACAGCTGAGGCAGCAGTTACCCTCACTCAATATCGAAACCGTTCGTGGCGTTGGGTATCGTTTAGTCGAGGTGTCCAATGCGTAACCTTTGGCTGTTTGTACTGTTCGTCGTTAGTCCAAGCCACGCCGTGAGTGATGATTGGTTTATGGCCACACCACTGCAATCAACCTATCGCGCTTTAGCGAACCATCAGCCACAGCTTGCCTGGCAAGAGTTGATCCTCGCACTCAATAACCAAACCATTGCCACGCAACACTGGGCAAGCGTCAAGCATGCCATTATTGAACAAACCCAATGTGGCCAACAGCTCTTAAGCGATGTGGTACCAAATGCGGCGCTGATCAAAATCTCGATACAAAAAAAAACCAACGTGATGCAGCAAGGTTACCAGTTCAAATTATCAATGGAAGGAGCAGAGCTGCCTAGCCAGGTTGAACTTCTTGGCCCTGACAATGGCTTGCTCATCTCACAGAGCCAAGTAACATCATCCGCCCCTTATATAGAATTAGAAAGCCCAGAACTGCTCTTTACTCCGCAAGATGGCGTTTATCGACTGACACTCGACAAACAGCACTATTGGTTAGTTCTTACCATACCTTTTGGCTCCACATGGTTGCAATCCGCCTCTCCCAACGGTGGCTACCCACTAGCACTTGAGTCCCCCACAGTATTGACAAACTGCCCCCCAACAAGCCTTGCTTGGCAATGGTTTGACGACCAATTTCAGTTAATCAAGCAGCAAGATATGGTAGCAATAAGTAATACTCAGCAATTATTGGACAAACCAAGCTCATCCCCCAGCTCGGCTAAATGGCTCAGTACTCTGATCAAAACTGTCGAATATCAAGGAGCAATCAAAGTGGAATATGTACAACGTTTGACTCTGCCAAATCAGGCTCAATGAAGACATCAGGGTGACAATTGAGTTGTCGATTTCTTATGTAATCAACACACCGAGACACACTGGAAATGACAAACCATGTATAAACCACTTTGTTCTTTATTGATCACTTGTACGCCACTGTTAGCGTTGGCTAGCCAATCACAACCGGCGTCAATTACACTGCATAATCAAAACCAAACCGTGCAAATAGAGCCACAAAATTTTGCTATTGATTGGCAGCAAAATGCCCAGCTAACCATTAACCAAGGCCAGCTAACCGTTAACGGCCAGCCACAGCAAGTCAGCCAACTGCAACAAGATAATCAACATCACGCCTCTTGGCTGCTTGTTCCTAGCCAGTTAAAGGTCGAGGCTAATTTACAACAAACATTGAAGCTGTCGATTACCGCGAGCGCTGAGAGTAAGATCTCTCGTGCTAAACCGTTAACCGTGCAGTGGTTTGAACTGCCGGAGCAGCAAAGCAAAACGCTTATTCTTCCTTTTAGTGAAGGAATGCGGATTCCAACCGATAACCCACAGTGGGTGAACTACCTCATAGCGGAACGCTCTGCCAGCAATACCACCCAAGATCTCAAAATGCCATTTTGGAGTGTGGAAGCTGGCAATGAGCAGTATGTGAGCTACCAACTCAATACCGCCACCAACAACAAACTCAATTTTAGCGCCAAGCAAAACAAGCTAGACATGCAAGCCACGCACGCTTTCACTGTGCTCAACAAAGATGAGCCTTTTGAGGTGGAAATCTCCCTTGGCAGCTCACCACTAGATGGTGCCAAACGCTACCGTCAGTGGCGAAAAGAGAATGGGTTATCACAAACGCTCGAACAAAAAGCGCAGCAAAACCCAGCCATAAAACTGCTTATCGGCGCAAGCCATGTCTACTTGTTTGGCCAAGACTTAGTGTCCAAACAAGATGTGACTGATTTCTGGGCACTTAAAGAATGGTATTTTAAGCAGCCCCAGTGGGTAGCATCAAACGAAGCGCTCAAAGAGCTTAAGCCACTCGTTAAAGGAAAAGATTTTTTCAACAACTACAACAAACGGTTGTTGATTGACGAAGTGAACCGCTCGCTCAATGCTTGGATAAAAGAGCAACCTTCAACCCAAGAAGCAGGGATAGCTAGCCAATACCAAGCCGCTCAGGCACGAAAAGCATGGCTCGCAGAGCAGAAACTACCGTTTCTACGTGATGCCAGCACTTGGGGACAGGGGCTATCGACATCCATGATTGACGCACTCAGCTCAGCTGGTTTGCAGCACCTCTGGCTAGGTTTGGATAATTGGATGCCCGCCTTTTACCAGCCACAAGTGGTTGATCAAGCAAAACAGGCTGGCTACTTAGTTGGGGTGTACGACTCCTACAATACCGCCATTGCAAAAGGCATCAACGATGGTTGGCTTACCGCGCAGCTACCGGATGCAATGCGCAAGCAATGTGCGATAGAAAACGCCGACGGCAAAAAACAAAAAGGGTTTCGTGGCAACGGCTTTTACCTTAACCCAGCCTGCCAATTAGGCTTTGTGCAGCAACGCATTGAGGCGATTTTAAAATATGGCCGTTTTAACAGCCTGTTTCTTGATGTGGATGGGACCGGAATGGCCCGTGAAGATTACTCATATAAACAGGGACAAGGAATGAAAGAAAGCGCAATGCTGGAGGCATTCAATCAACGCATGCGCTGGATAGCTAATGAACAGAATGTGGTTCTCGGCTCTGAAGATGGTAACAGCCTGACGACACAAGGGCTCTCTTTTGCTCATGGTTTAGAAACGGTAGGATTTGGCTGGACAGATCCTGATATGAAAACTAACCGCCAATCGCCTTACTTTCTTGGAGCATGGTTCCCAACAACGAGTCCAGATTTTTTCTTTAAACCCGCGCAAGTCAAAGAGCCGTACAAAACACTGTTATTTGCACCGCAATACCGTATCCCTCTCTATCAGACCGTGTTCCATGATGAGGTGATCAACAGTCACCACTGGCACAGCGACAGCATGAAGTTTTCCAACGTGCAAGCGGAGCGAGATTTAATCGCCATGCTGTATAACACCCCAGCGATGATTCACCTTAGCCGTGATGAAGCGATGCCTAACAGCGCACGAGTTAACGCATTGCGCCGTTATCAGCAAGGGTT
Organism: Vibrio sp. V10_P2A27P122; assembly: GCF_963874335.1. NCBI lineage: Bacteria > Pseudomonadati > Pseudomonadota > Gammaproteobacteria > Vibrionales > Vibrionaceae > Vibrio > Vibrio sp. V10_P2A27P122. Next base: position 7,032 of record NZ_CAWNHY010000032.1, read on the forward strand.
TGCACCAATCCATGAAGTCGTGTGGAACCAACCTTTAGTCGATTTTAAATGGCTTGATGAACAAGGGATGGTACAACAAACAACCTTTGGTGATGGCAGTAAAATTACCGCCAATTTCTCTACGCAGCCATATAAAAAAGAGGATAAGGAAATAGTTCCAGCCTTGAGTATTCAAGCTGAGCTCAGCAATGGGCAAAACCTCATTTGGGCATCGGATACGCTAAAGACAGAAAAATAGTCTCATCTCTCACTCATTAAAAGATAAATAACTCATTAAAAGATAAATAATAGTGCGACACTTCAAGGAGGAAGTGTCCATTTCTATCATTCAGCAACCATAGCCAGTAGCACAAATACAATATGAACAAACAAAACTAGACGACTGGTCTAATTTGAATTATAGTGCCGTCCATGAATACAAAAACCCATGATACTCGCCAACACATCCTTGAGGTCGGTTACCAACTTGTCGTAACCAAAGGCTTCACCAGCGTAGGCTTGTCTGAATTATTAAAAACCGCTGATGTGCCCAAAGGCTCTTTCTATCACTACTTTAAGTCAAAAGAGCAATTTGGCGAGGCACTGATTACGGACTATTTTCAGCACTATTTAGTACGGATTAATGCCCTTTTTGACCAAGAAGAAGGCAATGCCTATCAACACTTGATGCATTATTGGCAATGTTGGTATGAGCAGAGCAATGGCTTATGTAACGCACAGCGCTGCTTGGTGGTGAAATTAAGCGCTGAAGTTTCAGACTTGTCTGATGCGATGCGTATTGCTTTACTTAAAGGTGCAGATAGCATTATTGAGGCGGTCGGAAAATGTATCCAGCAAGGGATCGACGACGGCTCCATTCACGTACAACACAGCCAGCAAACCGCAGAATTGCTTTATAACCTTTGGCTCGGCGCAAGTTTGCTCAGTAAACTGCGTCAAGATAACCAAGGGCTTGCACAAGCGCTTACGAGCACCGAACACATTTTGCAAGGCCAGTGCCCTAGTTAAGATTCACCCGCTATTTCGATAGCGGTTTTTTTGAAACCCAAACTAGACGACTGGTCTAATTTAAAATAATAAAGGACTCTCCAATGACTGAACAAACTAACCGCCGCATTGTACTCGCTTCACGCCCTGTCGGTGCACCAACGCCTGCTAACTTTCGCTTAGAACATGCGCCTAAACCAACACCTGCCGCTGGTGAAGTGCTGCTGCGTAGTGTTTATCTTTCACTTGACCCCTACATGCGCGGCCGCATGAGTGACGCTAAATCGTACGCCGATCCTGTCGCGATTGATGATGTCATGGTAGGCGGGACCGTGTGTCAAGTGGAAGTATCAAACCACCCAAAATTTGAGCAAGGTGAGTGGGTACTCGCTTATACCGGATGGCAGGATTACGCTATTTCTAACGGCGAAGGTTTACTTAAACTCGGTAAAAATCCAACCTCACCCTCATACGCACTAGGCATCATGGGAATGCCCGGCTTTACCGCTTATATGGGTTTGCTAGACATCGGCCAACCGAAGCAAGGTGAAACGGTGGTAGTCGCCGCAGCTACTGGCCCAGTAGGGGCAACGGTTGGTCAAATTGCTAAAATCAAAGGCTGCCAAGTGGTGGGCATTGCTGGCGGTGAGGAAAAATGTCGTTACGCTAAAGAAGTATTAGGTTTTGATGAATGTATTGATCATAAAGCTGACGATTTTGCAGAGCAATTGGCTAAAACATGTGCTCAAGGGATTGACGTTTACTACGAAAATGTCGGTGGCAAAGTATTTGATGCGGTTTTACCTCTGCTTAACACAGCAGCGCGAGTTCCGCTGTGTGGTTTGATTTCTCAATACAATGCAACGTCGCTGCCTGAAGGACCTGATCGCCTCTCTATGCTGATGGGCACCTTGCTTACCAAACGAATCCGCATGCAAGGTTTCATTATTTTTGATGACTACGGCCATCGCTATAACGAATTTGCTACTGATATGACTCAATGGCTAAGCGAAGGGAAAGTGAAATACCGCGAGCAACTGATTGACGGTTTAGAAAACGCACCACAAGCCTTTATTGGTCTATTGGAAGGCAAAAACTTTGGCAAACTGGTTATCCAAATCAACCAACCACTTTAATAAGGACCGCATAATGATCAAACTTCACCATCTAAATAAATCACGCTCTAAGCGCATTATCTGGTTACTTGAAGAGCTCGGGGTTGAGTATCAAGTGGTTCCATATCAACGTGATAGCGTGACCTTTCTGGCACCGCCGGAGCTAAAAAGCGTGCATCCGTTAGGTAAGTCACCTGTGATTGAAGACAATGGTTTGGTGATTACTGAATCTGGCGCCATTACCGATTACTTGATAGAAAAATACGGCCAACACTTTGCGCCTCAGCGTGGCAGCGTGGAATATGTGCAGTACCAGCAATGGCTCCACTTTGCGGAAAGCTCTGCCATATTGCCGCTGCTATTAAAAATGTTTGTTGCCAAAGATGGCTGCCAAACCAATTTCCTTGGTGGCTATGCAGAAAGCGAAACGGCCAAAGTGATGAGTTATTTTGACCAGTGTTTAGCGGGTAAACGCTACTTAGTGGCCGACCAACTCACTGGCGCTGATTTCATGATGTCATTCATTGCTGAAATATTGCTGACCAACGGAGCGATTACTCACTTCCCGAATATTGAACGTTACTTAGAGCAGCTCGCCACTCACCCTGCTTATCTAAAATCGAACCAAATCGAAGCGCAATACGCCTAACCTTAGGTTCCTGATGACGCCACTTCGACGATAACGAAGTGGCGTTTTTATTTCCATTATGGAAATGACTACTTGATGTATTATCAATAGTGAAAAGTAACCAAGCACATTAGGATTAAACCACAATAATATAAGGG